>NZ_DBHKYV010000014.1:0-155314 GCF_057315035.1 Cupriavidus sp.
GTGCCATCGTCGAGCGCTTCGCCGCCGACGAACTGCAGGCCAAGATGCCGGTGCTGCATGAACTGCTGGGCGTATGAGGAGCAACCATGAACCTGTTTGAAATCCCCCTGCCGGCCCTGCTGTCGCAACTGCTGCTGGGGCTGGTCAATGGCGCGTTCTACGCCATGCTGAGCCTGGGGCTGGCCGTGATTTTCGGCCTGCTCAACGTGATCAACTTCGCGCATGGTGCGCTGTTCATGCTGGGGGCCGTGCTGGCCTGGGCGGGCATGACCTACGCGGGCCTCGGCTATTGGGAGATGCTGCTGCTTTCTCCGCTGATTGTCGCCGGAGTCGGCATCGTCATCGAGAAGACCATGCTGCGCTGGGTCTACAAGCTCGATCACATCTATGGACTCCTGCTAACCCTGGGCATCACGCTGGTAATCGAGGGGCTGGTGCGTTCGATCTATGGCGTGTCGGGCCTGCCGTATTCGCCGCCAGAAGCGCTGCAAGGTGCCGCCGATCTCGGCTTCATGCATCTGCCGATCTATCGGTTGTGGGTGGTCGGTGCATCGATGGCGGTTTGCATGATGACCTGGTACGTGATCGAGAAGACCAAGCTCGGCGCTTACCTGCGCGCGGGCACCGAGAACGCCAAGGTGGTGGAGGCGTTCGGCATCAATGTGCCGCTGATGGTGACGCTGACCTACGGATGCGGTGTGGCACTGGCCGCGTTCGCGGGTGTGCTCGCGGCGCCGGTCATGCAGCTATCTCCGCTGATGGGCCAGAACCTGATCATCGTCGTGTTCGCCGTCGTCGTCATTGGCGGCATGGGTTCTATCCTGGGGGCAATCCTCACCGGCCTGGGGCTGGGTGTCATCGAGGGGTTGACCAAGGTGCTGTATCCGGAGGCCTCTTCAACCGTGGTCTTCGTCCTGATGGTGGTGGTTCTGATGTTGCGGCCGGCGGGGCTGTTTGGAAAGGAGAAATGATGGACGGACAATCGATTGTGGCGGCTCCCGTGGCGCAACCGGGTGCGCAGGGGCGTTTGCCCCGGGCATTGGTGTACGGGCTGGCGCTGGTGTGCCTGATGGCGGCTCCCATGGCTGGCGCCTATCCGGTTTTCATCCTCAAGATCCTGTGCTTTGCCTTGTTCGCATGTGCCTATAACCTGCTGATCGGCTATACCGGGCTGTTGTCATTCGGCCATGCGGCATTCTTCGGTGGAGCAGGGTATGTAGCAGGCCACGCCATGAAGGTCTGGGGCGTGACGCCCGAGTTGGGCCTTGTGCTTGGCACGGTCACTGGCGCACTGATCGGGCTCGTCGTCGGGGGCATAGCGATCCGGCGCCAGGGTATCTATTTTTCGATGATCACGCTCGCGCTGGCGCAGATGCTGTTCTTCGTCCTGCTTCAGGCACCGTTTGCAGGCGGCGAAGACGGCATGCAGGGCATACCGCGCGGCAGGCTGTTTGGCGTGCTCCCGCTGTCGGACGATACGACCCTGTACTACGTGGTGCTGGCTATCGCCGTGGCCGCGTTCGCATTGATCGTGCGCACCGTGCATTCCCCGTTTGGACAGGTACTCAAGGCCATCAAGGAGAACGAGCCACGGGCAATCTCACTTGGCTATGATGTCGACCGCTTCAAACTGGCCGCCTTTGTTCTCTCGGCGGCGCTCTCCGGGCTGGCGGGTTCCATGAAGGCACTGGTTCTGGGATTCGAGACGCTGACCGATGTGCATTGGTCGATGTCCGGCATGGTGATCCTGATGACGCTGGTGGGCGGCCTTGGCACACTCACCGGCCCAATCGTCGGCGCGTTCGTGATCGTGATGCTGGAGAACAAGCTTGGAGACCTCGGCACCGCACTCGCGGCCAGCACGGGCGTTGACTGGTTCAATGGTCTTGGAGAGTCCGTTTCCATGGTGACCGGGATGATCTTCGTTGCGTGCGTGCTGGCCTTCCGGAAGGGGATCGTAGGAACGCTGGCGAGCAAACGATAGGCCGAACGACCTTCAAGTGCATGACGGTTTGCCGGATCGCCAAGGGGTGCGATCCGGCTTTTTTATTGGTTTATCGAAGAATTCCGTGGGCCAGGCCGCCTCCATGAGCAATGCCAGCGAAGCTTGGAGCTATCAAGCAGCGGGCTACACTAGCGAGGTAAAGACACCGTTTGGAGAGGGCTCATGCAGAATCCGATCGAACTGTATGGCGCCTTGACGGGCAACTGCATTCGCGCCGCGATTGCGCTGGAAGAGGCGGGTGTCCCGCACACGGTCAAACGCGTCGACCTGGCGGCGGGTGAGCAGCAGGGCGTCGAGCATCGGACCTTGAATGCGTTCGGCAAGGTTCCAGTTCTCGTTGAGCATCGACCCCAAGGCGACTTCGTCTTGACGCAATCGAACGCGATCATGCTTTTCGCGGCGGAGCGTTCCGAAAATCGACTCCTGCCTGCGGATCCGGTTGCGCGTGCGAGAGTCTACGAGCGCTTCTTTTATTTCCTGACTGACGTTATTGCGGTAAGTCATGGTGCGTTCCGCCTTGAGCAATTGGGCGCCGGATCAGAGGCTGCCAAGATCAACGGCCTGGCGAGTTCGGCGCTCGCCGAGTCGGAGCGGTTTTTAGTCTCGGCGCCGTTCATGGCCGGTGACGAATTCTCTCTCGCCGACATTTCGGCATTCACCATCGCCAATGCCTTGCGCGACGTTCTACCGTGGGCGAAGCATCCTGCTCTAGCGCGCTGGTTCGAGGTCGTCTCCGCGCGACCCTGTGTTATCCGCGGTCTCAAGGCATTTGCCTAGTGGCAATGCATCACCCCCTCAGTCGATGCATGCCTTTCGGCGCACTTTGAGGTTGTGATTTTCTTTCCTTGACTTCAATTTAGATGGTGACTACCATCTATTTAAGATGGTTGGTGACCACAAACATAGGGGTCCGCATGAGAAAGACGAAGATTGAGACTGCAGAGACCCGGCGCCGCGTTGTTGAGGCCGCCGCCCGGGAATTCCGCTTGAAGGGCATCCAGGCGACTGGACTCAATGACGTGATGAGACCGTTAGGCCTGACACAGGGTGGCTTTTATCGGCACTTCACTTCAAAGGATCACTTGGTCGCGGAAGCGTGTACGCAGGCGATGAAGGAGGTGCTCGATGGACTGGCGACAGTCGTTCGTGACAGTGAGCCTGCCGGTGGATTTGCTGCCATGGTCGAGGCCTACGTCTCCCAGGCGCATCGCGATACGCAGACGGGTGGATGCCCGCTGGCGGCGATGGGTAGCGAACTCGCCAGAGCCGATAAGCAAACACGCGCGTCAGCCGCCCAAGGTTTCGATGACCTGGTTGACGTACTGGCGAAGCATCTGGCGGACAAGCCGCCGCAGGAAGCCAGGTCGTCTGCCGTGTTTGCGGTGGCAGCCATGATCGGGGCCATCACGATGTCAAGAGTCGTTGAAGATTCCGACGCTTCAACGGCGATTCTGGAGGATGTGAAGCAGCACCTCGGGGCGATGTAAACCTGTCGGACACATTCACAGATTGGAGCAATGCATGGAACAGCGTAAATACCTCATAACTGGCGCCACGGGGAAGACCGGCGTCTATACCGTTCAATTCCTCCTTAAGGCTGGGCACGCGGTTCGCGCTTTTGTCCGGCAGGAAGATGAGCGCAGCGCTGCGTTGCGCGAGGCGGGGGCAGAGATTTTCGTCGGCAATCTCCTGGAACACGACGATGTGATTCGCGCCATGGACGGCGTGGACGGGGCTTACCTGTGCTATCCGGTTCGACCTGGCTACATCCAGGCCACCGCGTACTTTGCCGATGCGGCACGCCGTTCCGGAGTCAAGGTCGTGGTCGAGATGTCTCAGATCTCGGCGCGGGAAGATTCCAAGAGCCATGCTGCGCGGGACCATTGGATTGCAGAGCGCGTGCTCGACTGGTCGGATGTGCCGGCCGTTCATATTCGTCCGACGTACTTTTCCGAGTGGCTGACGTTTCCGTGGGTGCTCGATCCCCTGGTGCAAGAAGGCAAGATTACGCTGCCCTACGGGGAAGGGCGTCATGCACCGATTGCCGCCGAAGACCAGGCGCGCCTGATCGCCAATATTCTTGCGGAGCCCGCTGGCCATATTGGCAAGACTTACTCCCTCTTTGGTCCCGTCGAACTCAATCAGCAGCAGATCGCAGACGAGATCAGCAAGGTGCTGGGGCGCGAGATCTCCTATGTGCCCTCGACCCTCGAACAATATCGTGCGCATCTGCAGAAGTACGACCTGCCGGAGTTCGTGATCCAGCATTTCCTGGAAACCGCCGTCGACTATCAGAACGGTGTCTTTTCCGGTACCGATGGCGTGATCGAACAAATCACGGGCCAGCCGCCGCAGACCGTAGCTGCCTTTGTGCAGGCGAATCGCGAGGTGTTCCAGGCTTGATTTGCCGACCGCTCAGCCCCAGGCTCTTGGGGCGGGCAGGGTGGCGTAGGCACATGCAACACAATCGCGAATTGGAAAGGTGCGACAGGCGTTAGCCTCGGACCGCCAGGAGTAAGAAATGAGTACCCCCGTCACCATCAATGGCTTCATTGCGCCCAGTTCGGAGCTGTCTCGAAAAGCCGCTGCCCTCGTCGAGGGCGTCCATTCGGAAGCGATGCTGAATCATGTGCACCGGACTTGGTGGTTCGCCGAGTTCCTGGGGCAGAAGAGGGAATTGAAGTACGACCGGGAGGTCGTCTACCTTGCATCGATCCTTCACGATCTTGGCTTGACCCATGAGTTCGTTGCCGATCAGCGTTTCGAAGTCGATGGCGCGAATGCTGCCAGCAAGTTCTTGCGTAGCCATGGCTACCCCGATTCCAAAGCCGACCTGGTATGGGATGCGATCGCGCTCCATTCCAGTGGCGGCATCGCCGAACTGAAGGCGCCTGAGATCGCACTGGTCTTCATGGGGGCGCATGTCGACGTACTCGGATTGCACTATGACGAGATTACGCTTTCGTTCATTGACGACGTGCTTCTGTTGTATCCGAGAGTCGGATTCAAAGCCGCGTTCCAGGAAGCTTTGGCCGAAGTCGCAAAGAAGAAGCCATACACCGCGATCGCCACGGGACTGGCAGACATCGGCCACCGCCACGTAGATGGATTCTGCATTCCGGATGTCTGTGACCTGATCGACGGAGCACCGTTCGAAAGCTGATACCCGTTCACCGGACTTTTCCCAATCCAGATGCCATGGCGCAGATGCCATGGCACTTCAACCAGGAAACTTGATATGAAAATCGAAAATTCCGTTGTTTTCGTAACCGGCGCGAGCCGCGGGTTGGGGCTTGCATTTGCCCGTGAAGCGTTGGCCCGCGGCGCGGCGAAGGTGTACGCCGGCGTGCGCAATCCGGCGGCATTTGACGAGCCGGGCATCATTCCTGTTGCGCTGGACGTGACTGACCCGGTGTCGGTCGCGGCCGCGGCCCGGTTGGCGAAGGACGTTACCGTGCTTGTCAACAATGCGGGCATCGCGGAAATTACTGGTTCACCGTTTGCCGTTCATGCGGAAGACCACGCACGCCGCGTTTTCGAGACGAACTACTACGGTGTCATGCGTGTGACGCAAGCATTTGAACCCTTGCTGCCAAGCGACGGACGCGCAGCCATCATCAATGTTCTATCCGACGTGACCTGGCGCACGGTGCCGATGCTTGCACCATATTCGGCGTCAAAGGCCGCAGCGTGGAGTTACACGAACAATATTCGGGCGCAGTTGAAGGATCGACTTATCTCGGTGGTGGGATTGCACGTTGGCTTCGTGGATACTGATCTCACCAAGGATTTCGACGTTCCCAAAGCCAATCCTTACGATGTCGTCCGCCAGACGTACGATGCGCTGGAAGCAGGAGAAAGTGAGGTACTGGCCGACGCGGGTAGCAAGGCACTGAAGCGGACACTTTCCCTGGCTGTTCCGGGCTACATCAATCCCGAGGTCCTCGAGGGTGAATGACAGGGAGAGGCTTGCCGAACGCCAATGGGGTAGCCCCGCAGCAGGCCGGATCCTGCCAATTGGCAGTTTCTGCAAGCTGGGGCTGCGAATGTCGGCTCATGCAAGCCATTCACCTGTCGAGTGTGGGTCAGAACCGATGTCGCATGCCAACGCCCATAGTCTCGGCATGCGGCTGGCCGGTTACCCTGTCATAAAAACAGGCAGCATACAGATCCGTTCGTTTGGACAGGTTGTAGTCATAGGCAATGCCTGCCGTATGTCTGCCGATCGCGGCGGAGTCATTGCGCGAGTTGGCATAGGCATAGGAAGCGAGGAAGTTGCCGGCACCAATGGGAACGGAGGCGCCAACCTGTCCGTTGGCGTGACGGATATCGCCTTGCGTGCCATCGATGACCGTGCGAATGTACTGGCCCTGCCCGAATACCTTGACGACGCCAAAGTCGTAGCTAACGCCAAGCTGCGCGGCAGTTTGCTTGTGAAAGCCATTCAATGCCGCGGGCGGGGCGGCAACATCGCCCGGAACGATATTGAAACTGGTTTGCTGGAATGCCGCCGTTGCCGCGAACGCCCCACTGAAGTAGGTAACATTGCCGCCCCACTTGTTCTGTCCCGTGCTTCCTGGCTGCTCGCCAAACGCATAGATCAGGTTCACCGTCAGGCCACCAACGGTTGGCGTCGAATACACGACGGAGTTTGACCAGCCGGAATCGCCAATGATGCCGGGATCGAATACGCGTCCGTCGGTCGCTGTCTTGTAGGTCTGGAAGATCGACGGCCCGAAATTGTAGGAGTCCACCAAAGGGTTAAACAGGATGGTCGAGAGAAAGTAGGGCGTCGTATTCCGACCAAGCCTGACGGTGCCGTATGCCGACGACTGCAATCCCACATATGCATTGCGCGTCAGGAATCCGTCGGTATCGGAACGGCCGAAGCGCCCCGTGTCGACGCGATAGAAGCCATTCAGGTCGAAGACGGCCTTCAGGCCACTGCCGAGATCCTCGGACCCGCGCATGCCCCAATAGGACGTCTGCATGCCGCCAGCCCCGAGTATGGCTGCACGGTTACCACCGGAGGCGCGCGTGGTGCCTGCAAAGGCGTCCACCTGGCCATACAGGGTGACACTCGACTGTGCCAATGCCGGCTGCGTCAGGGGGAAGGTGGCCAACAGTGCTGCGACGACGAAGGTTCGCTCAATGTAAATCATGGTCTCCTCTTTCTTGTTGTGGAAAAGCGAGTGCTTGGGTCTAGATGGCGATACCGCCGTGAGCGCTGGACCACTGCGACGGGTGGGCCAGGAAGGCACGCAGTTCGGACAGCTCAGGCTCCGCCGCGGTGCGGGTTTCGCTCAGGACGTCGAGGACGTCGTGCCATGTCGCCAGAGCGTGGATTCGCGGGTTCCATTGGGAAAGCGCGCGTGCGGCCGGAAAGACCCCGTAGTCAAACAGGACGAGGATGTCCTGCACAATTGCGCCGGCGTCGGCCAACGCCGCGCAGAAGGCGGCCTTCGACCGTCCGGCCGCCATCATGTCGTCGACCAGCAATACGCGGTCACCGGGACGGATATCGCCCACGACCTTTGCGGCGGGGCCCATGCCACGCGCTTCCTTGCGGACGTAGACCATTGGCAGATTCAGGCACTCGGCAACCCAGGCGGCAAACGCAATGCCGCTGGATTCGGCGCCGGCGATCACGTCGATTCCGGGCAGGCGATCGCGGTCGCGAAGCAGCGTCAGCCCCTGCAGGATCAGCGCCCGCCGCAATGCGGGGTAGGAGATCAGGCGGCGGCAATCGATATAGACCGGACTCGCCCAGCCGGAAGGCAGGCGAAACGGTTCGTCGCTACGGAAGCGAACGCATCCGGCGTCCAGTAGTGCCTGGCTGACGGATGCCTTGAGGGTGATGTCGGCGCGATTCTCGGACATGGTGATGCATTCCAAATGAATGAAGGTGCGAAACTACGCGAGGGCCCAGGGAAGCGTTTCCCCGGCGAGGAACGTCTGGATGCGGCGGCCATCATCGAGCTCGACGTTCCCCGTGACGCGCGTCGGCGTCCGGCGAAAGGTCACGCTGCCTTGATTGAGCGGAACGCCGTAGAAGCGCGCGCCGTTTTCGCTCGCAAAGGCCTCGAACCGCGACAGCGCCTGTTCCTCTTCGAATACTGTGAGATATGCCTGCAGTGCGACAGGGGCGCTGAAAATGCCGGCGCAGCCGCACGCCGATTCCTTCGCGTGCGTGTCGTGCGGCGCGGAATCCGTCCCCAGGAAGAACGCAGGAGACCCCGAAGTGGCCGCACGCCGCAGTGCCTGCCGATGGTGTTCGCGCTTGAGAACGGGCAGGCAGTAGTAGTGAGGACGAATGCCACCAGTGAACATCGCGTTGCGATTGAACATCAGATGCTGAGGGGTGATGGTCGCCGCCAGGCGGCCGCTCTCATCGCGCATGACGAAGTCCGCGGCATCTTCGGTCGTGATGTGCTCGAGCACGATGCGCAGGCGCGGATAGCGCTTGAGGATCTGCATCAGCGTCGTGCGCAGGAAGACCGCTTCCCGATCGAAGACATCGACCGTGGGGTCCGTGCATTCGCCATGGATCAATAGCGGCATGCCAATGTCCTGCATGGTTGCCAGAACCTTGGCAACCCGATCCACCGAGGTGACGCCGTACTCCGAATGCGTCGTGGCGCCGGCAGGGTAGAGCTTGGCCGCGACAAATGCGCCGGATTCGAATCCGCTCCGGATTTCGGCTGGATCGGACGCGTCGCAAAGGTAGCACGTCATCATCGGCGTGAACGACGAATCGGCCGGCAATGCGGCGCGGATGCGTTCGCGGTAGGCCAGCGCAGCCTCGGCGTTGGTCACCGGAAGCTTGAGGTTTGGCATCACGACGCCCCGGCCGAATTGCCTCGCGGATGGGGGAAGCACAGCGCGCATGACGTTGTCATCCCGCAGATGCAGATGCCAGTCGTCAGGACGACGGATGGTCAGCGTATTCATGGTTATGGCCTATCCCCTGCGCGGCAGCGCGCCGGGGCGTCAAGTGCATCGAGTGCGTCGTAGAGGACCTTCGTGCCGAGCATGAAGTCGTCCAGGTCCATGGCCTCGTCCGGGTTGTGCGAGCCATGTTCGTTGCGCACGAACAGCATGGCCGTCGGAATGCCGGCATTGGCGAACAGCGATGCGTCGTGGCCAGCGCCGCTCGGCACCGCTTCCACGGGCAGTTCGGCACTGGCGCAGGCCTTGCGCAGGAGTTCCGACAGCGCGGGATCCATCGTGGCGGGGGAGGATTCGATGCGCCGGTCGAACTCGAAGCACACGCCTCGATCGCGGCTGATGGCCTTGCATTCGGTGCGGAACAGTTGGTAAAAGCCCTCAAGGGTGTCCACGCTCTTGCTGCGCACTTCGAAGCTGAAGTCCACCTTACCGGGGATACGTGAGATGGAATGCTCCGCAGGATCCGTGGAGACGATGCCGGTGGTAACGACCAGGTCGCTGCCGCGCTCCAGGAGCACTTTCCAATGTTCGTCGAGCCGCGTGATGAGGTCCGCTACCGCGAACATCGCGTCCTTGCGCAGCCAGCGAGGAACGGCGCCGGAATGCCCCGGTTCGCCAATACAGGTCACGCGGTTGTGGCGGACATTGCCGCGAATGCCGGGTACCACGGCCAGCGGGAGCTTGCGTGCGACCATGACCGGTCCCTGTTCAATATGCAGTTCCAGGAATGCCGCGGCCAAAGCCCGGTCGAACAGCGGCTGCTGCGTCGCGATGGCGTCGATGTCGGCGCCAGCCGCAGCCATGCATTCGGCGAGCGTCTGGCCGGAACTGCGATGCCTAAGCGCGAGGTCTTCCGGCGTCAGCTTGCCCAGCGCGGCACCTGAGCCCATGTACGCCTTGCCGAACCAGGCGCTTTCCTCGCCGCGGAACGCAATGACCCGAAGTGGGACGGCGGGGCAGGCGCCGCGCTCCTTTCGGGCAATCTGGCACAGCAGCCCGGCGATGATGCCAGCCAGTCCATCGAAGTTGCCGCCTTGCGGTACGGAGTCCATATGCGAGCCTACCCACGCGGCCGGCGCGCGCGCGTCTTCGTCTGGCAGGGAGAACACGAGGTTTGCGGCGTGGTCGCTTTGCACGTGGAGCCCGTGTTGAGCGGCGACGCGCTTCAGATAATCCGCCGTTGCGGATTCGCCCGCGCCGTAGCTGTCTCGGGTGATGCCGACGCCGTCGAACGACAATGCGCGAATGTCTGTGAAGAGCTGCTCGGCGAGGGGCTTGAGGTGGAGGAAGTCCATAGGCTTGTCTCGTTGCTCAACCCGATTGCTGGGCGAAGCGAAGCCAGCGGTCGCTAAGCTGGCGATCCAGGATCACCTGGCCGGTAAGGTCGCGGATGGATTCGACGCCGGCCTGCGCGCAGTACGTGTGAAGCCCATCGATGATCTTCTGCATCGCCGCCGGGTCGCGGAACGATGCGGTGCCAACCTGGATGGCCGAGGCGCCTGCGAGCATGAACTCGACGGCATCCTCGGCACTCTGGATACCGCCGCAACCAATGATGGGGATGCGCACCGCGCGATAGCACTGGTGCACCATACGCAGCGCAATCGGCTTGATTGCGGGTCCCGAGAGGCCTCCCATGACATTGCCGAGCTTGGGCTTGCGGCTATGGATATCGATCGCCATGCCCAGCACGGTGTTGCCCATGACAATCGCGTCCGCACCAGCCTCCTCGGCGGCCCGCGCCACTGCGGCAATATTGCCGGCATTGGGTGTGAGCTTTACCCAGAATGGGTGCCTGGTACGGCGGCGGATCGCGGACACGGCCTTGTACGTCGTCTCGGGTAGCATGGCAAAGGCCATGCCGTCCGCTTCGAGATTGGGGCACGAGATGTTCGCTTCGATCGCCGCGACCTCAGGCAGCGACATCTCTTCGCAGGCCGCGCCGAACTCTTCGGCAGTGTCGGCCGAGATGGACACGATGACGGGCGTGTCGAATTGCGTGTAAGGGGGAAGTACGTTCCGCCTGTAGCAGTCCAGTCCCTTGCTGGGGATGCCGATGGAGTTGAGCATGCCACTGCAGGTTTCCGCCACGCGCGGGGTAGGGTTACCCGCTCGCGACTTGGGTGAAACGCTCTTGATGACCATGGCACCAAGCTGGTTGAGGTCCATGGCTTCGCGATACTCGATCGCAAAGCAGCCGGATGCAGGCATGACGGGGTTGCGCAGGGTCAGGTCGCCAACCCGTACGGTCAAATTAGCCAAATTCCACCTCCCCGACGACTTCACGAATCTTGAATACCGGACCTTCGCGACATACACGCAAGAACTGCTTGTCACCGTCGCAATCGAACAGGCGCACGCAGGACAGGCATACGCCCATTCCGCATGCCATGCGCTGTTCCATGGCGACTTCTGCCTCGATCTCCGGATGGTCTTGCAGAACGCGCTGGAGCAGCATCAGCAGACGGTGCGATCCGCAGGTGTAGACCGCGTCTGGGCGTTGTGCGGCGATAACGTCCCGGATCAGGTTCTCGACCGCCTCCACCGACGACGTGCCATCGGCGTCGAACACGCTGTGTACCTCCGCGGGGGCACCACGCAGGAATTCCTTCTCCATCAGGTCAGCCGGCGTGCGTGCGGACATCACTGCGGTGACTGCAACGCCAGCCTCGGCCGCCTGGTGGATCAGCGGCGCCATCGTGGCGAGACCGACGCCGCGGGCTACAACGAGAATCCTTCGGAAGGATGGCTTGAACGTAAAGGTGTTGCCGAGCGGGCCGACAATGTCCAGGTGGGCGTCAACGGGCAATGTGGCCATCGCCCGTGTGCCCACGCCAGTGACGTTGTAAAGGAATTCGATCCTGCCCGTCTCGGGCCCGGCGCCATAGACGCTCATCGGCCGCAGCAGGAACGGCTGCGCTTCGGCCGTGGTCGGGCAATGAAGCTGGTAGAACTGTCCGGGGCGCGTGATGTCGGCAATTGGCGCGTCGGATTCGAGCCGGATGTACCGGTATCGCGCGTTGACCCAGTGGTGTTCGACAATTCGACAGCGATAGGAGGCTACGGTAGTCGCGGAATTCGCGCTACGCACGTTGGCACACATGGTGAAACTCCTGTGGAGGGCGCTGCGCCGGACGGCGCAGCCAAGGAAATGCCAGGTAGGTTCCGGCGTTACTCGAGCTCGACGCCCTTGAGTTCGGGGATGAGGAAAATCGTCGCGATCATGTCCAGGACGTAGATGCTCGCAAGCAATGCGATGGCAATGGGAAAGGAGTAGGTCGCCGCGATGGCGCCTACGACAATCGGTCCCAGTCCGCCGACTGCGCGCCCGATGTTGAACAGGACGTTCTGCGCGGTGGCGCGTGCTGCCGTGGGGTAGGCCTCGGAGATCAGCGCGCCATAGCCACCGATCATGCCGTTGACGAACATGCCCATCACCGCACCGGCCCACAGCATTGTCATGGGATCGGAGAGCCGGGCGTAGAGCAGCACCATTGCCACCGCGCCTGCCTGGAAGATCAGGAATGTCGGCTTGCGCCCGATGCGGTCCGCGAGGTGGCCGAAGATTACGACGCCGATCATCATTCCGACGATCGTCACGGATGTCCACATGGCCGACTTGGTTAGTGAGAAGCCTAGTGTCTTGGATAGATAGGTGGGTAGCCAGATCATGATGCCGTAGTACCCGAAATTCTGGACCGAGCAGAGGACGACGATGCCAAGGCTGATACGCGTCGTCTTGCGGTCCGCGACGAGCAGCTTGAATGCGTTGGGCCTTTTCTCCGTGCGAGCGCTGCGGACGAATACTTCCGGTTCGTGCAGGCGATTGCGGATGAACCATGCAACCAGTGCGGGAATTACCCCGATCACGAACATGCCGCGCCAGCCGACCACGGGCAGCAGCAACGGCGTCAACAACGCTGCCAGAAGCACGCCGGACTGCCATCCCAGGGCGACGTACGACGAGACGCGCGCGCGCTTGCTAGCCGGCCAGGCTTCGGCCGCAAGTGCCATGCCGATGCCGAACTCACCACCCAGGCCAACGCCGGCGATGGTGCGATAAATCAGCAGATCCCAGAATCCCTGTGCAAACGCACACATGCCTGTAAATACCGCAAACAGGACGATGGTCCAGGTCAGCACGCGGACACGTCCATAGCGGTCGCTGAGTGAGCCAAAGATGATGCCGCCCGCGACGGCGCCGACCAGCGTCCATGTCACGAGCGCGCCGGACTGACTCGTCGTGAGTGCGAGGGCGGCGCTGATGGCTGGCAGCATGAAGCCGAGGATCAAAAGATCGAAGCCGTCCATGGCATAGCCGATGGCGGATCCGGCCAGGGCCTTCCACGCATATGGGGAGGTTGGGGCTTCGGCCTCCGGAATGGATTGGGCGAGTGGCTGACTTTGCATTCTGTCTCCATTTTTAGACTGTAAGGGCCTGAAAAACCACTGCATTGATGCTTGCTTGCGCCTCATGGAGGGAGGGAAGTGCGGATGCAGTGGAGAATCTTATTTTTTAGACTATGCTTGAGGTGCGAGGATTGCAAGCAGTTTGGGGGTGTATGCGGGTTTTCACCGGGTCTGGTCTGACGAAACGCTGTGCCAGCAGGGTTAGCGTGCTATAGTGCTTGGAATCTAATTAATGAGACAGAAATGGAACGCCGCGCTACGACATCGGGGGGAATCGACTTCGAAGCCATCGGTGCCCGGCTTCGTGCCTACCGGCTGGGTGCGGAGCTCAGGGCGGAACAGATTGCGGACGTGCTGGGGATTTCCCGTGCCGCGGTCTATCGGATGGAGAAGGGCGAGATCGTCAAGATCGAGACGCTTGAGCGACTTGCCGGCATCTTGGGCACATCGCTGGAGTCGCTGCTTGGCGCCGGAACGGAGTACTACCCGTCGGCGATTGCCTATATCGAGCGCATGCGGCAGCTCGAGCAAGGGGCAACCCGCATCCTGGCGCACTTCGAACCGATTTCGTTCCTGCTGACCTCGCCCGGGTACGACGGGTATCTCGAACAAATGCTGAGGGAGGGCGGGGATAACGACGAAAGCCGGATCCAGGCCGTGATGGAATTGCTGCGAGAGCGGAAAACGTCTTATGTCTCGGATCCGGCGCCAATCGTGAGCCTGATTGGTTTGCGCGCGCTCGAGCGGTTCGTGCATTTTGGGTTGGTCGGACGCATGGACTTGCCGCCTGCGACCCGGATGGAGCGGTCGCTGGCCGCAAGATCCGAGGTGGAACGTATTGCGAACCTGATGGAGCAGGAGCTGCCAGGCATGCAGATCGGGATTGTCAACGAGAGTATGCCCAATGCCACCTTTCAGATCTTCGAGCGTCCGACGGGGTCGTATGTGGCCATCAGTCCGTTTCGCTTTGGCGAGTTCCCGAATATCTCCGGAGGCATTGCATCCGTGACCGCCGCGCCTGAAGCAATCGCCCTCTATACGAACATGGTCGAGGCGCTGTGGCACCGATCCTATAAGGGCGTCGATGGCGCGAAACTTTTGCGGCAAATGCTGCAGCAAATCTAACCTGCGTACTTTTGAGAGAGACACATGGACTTCAACACCACTATCGCCGAGTTTGCGCAAAGCGTCCCCGGGACGGATGCCTTCCTGAAGGTCAAGCAGCAATCGCTTGCACTAATGAGCAGCGATCCCGCCAATGCGTCGGCCTATTTCCTGATCTACGGCTTTGCGCGCTCGTATGTGATCCTGCATGACGATGAGGGGATCACGGCCGAAGTCGCAAACGCCGCCCAGACGCAGTTGCTGAGTTACATGAAAACACTCGAACCCGTACTCGGCCACGGCCAGGCGCTGCTGGAAGCCATGAATCAAATCGTGCTCGACTACGACGGGCGACGCCAACTGTTTTGATCGGGCGACTGCACGTCCGTCTAATCTCGCGGCGTCGCATTACAATCTGCCGTCCGAATCAACCAGCCCCTCGACACCTGCACATTGGGACGAGCGGGCTACAACTGGGCTGTAAGGAATGGCGAGGAACGTAGAAATCAAGGCTCGCATCGAAAGCATTGCGGACCTTGCCCGCAGGGTCGCGCCGATGGCGAAGCAAGAGCCGACGGTTATCGGTCAAGACGATACCTTCTTCCACTGTGCCGAGGGGCGACTCAAGCTCCGGCAGTTCGACGACGGGACGGGGCAACTGATTTTCTATAAGCGCTCCGACCAGCACGGGCCGAAAGAGTCGTTCTATGTCCTCTCCGCAACGAGTTCCCCGGATTCGCTGCGTGAGGCGCTTGCACTCGCGTATGGAGTACTCGGCCGGGTCAGGAAGCAGCGACTGCTGTATCTGGTCGGTCGCACTCGGGTTCATCTCGATAACGTAGAGGGACTCGGTGAATTCCTGGAACTCGAGGTTGTGTTGAAGGAAGGCGAGTCAACGCATGATGGCAATGAGGAAGCGGAGTTCCTGATGACGCAGCTCGGGATTCAAGATACGCAGCTCATTGAGGGGGCGTATCTCGATTTACTGCGTCAGGTTGCGGAGTAAACACGCCGAAATTGCTGCGCGTGGGTTTGCGGGTAGGGGGTGAGGAACCGTGTCAATGACTTCGTGCGGCTCACGGTCAGCCGACGCTTGATAGTGTCGTGACAAGCTCCCCTCTCCCGCGGCGCGGGAGAGGGGTTGGGGGTGAGGGCATGAGGTTCAAATTGTGACTTGTCTCAGCTTGCACCGCTGACCCTCTCCCCCGCCCCTCTCCCGCCGTGCGGGAGAGGGGAGACCACCAAGGGCAAAACCAGGGCTTTTAGTGCTCCGCCGCCGGGCGGGCAACTGTGTACCATACCCTACCGGTGCATGCCCGCCATATGCATCATCAACCGGAGCACGAAGGCCGCCACGCCCAATCCCGCCACGCTGCAGGCCCAGATGAACAGCAGCCAACCGGTCCGTCGTATCCAGTCAGGTGTGTGTGACATGGCCGTGCTCCCTAGTGATAGCCATCGCCTACGCGGACCTTGCCGCGGAATACGTAGTAGGACCATACCGTGTACATCAGGATGAACGGAATCACGAACAGGGCACCGACCAGTGCGAAGCCCTGGCTCTGCGGCGGCGCGGCGGCAGCCCATATCGAAATCGATGGCGGCACGATGTTGGGCCACACGCTAATGGCCAAGCCGCTATAGCCGAGGAAAACCAGCCCGAGCGTGTAGAGAAATGGCTGAGCATGCGTGTCCCGGCGCAACGAACGCAGCAGCAGGGTCGCGCAAACCAGCACCAGCAGCGGGACGGGCGCGAACCAGGCCAGGTTGGGCAGGCTGAACCAGCGTTCGGCGATCCGTGGCTGCGCTACCGGTGTCCAGATGCTGATGATTGCGATGGTGGCAAGTAGCGCCCAGACCAAGCGGGAGGCCAGGAATTTCATCCGGTCGTGCAGCGGGCCCTCGGTCTTCAGAATCAGCCACGTGCTGCCGAGCAGCGTGTAGGCGACCACCACGCCGACGCCGCAGAACAGCGGAAACGGTGTGAGCCATCCCAGGGTACTTCCGATGAAGACGCCATTCTTGACGGGCAGGCCATCGATATAGGCGCCGAGCGCCACGCCCTGGAAGAACGCGGCAACCAGCGATCCGCCCATGAACGAAAGGTCCCAAACGGGTCGTTCGCGATCGTTGGCCTTGAAACGGAACTCGAACGCCACGCCGCGGAAGATCAGTCCCAGCAGCATCAGGACGATCGGCAGGTAGAGCGCTGACAGCACCACGGAGTAGGCCAGCGGGAAAGCCGCCATCAGCCCGGCGCCGCCAAGCACCAGCCAGGTTTCGTTGCCGTCCCAGACCGGCGCTACCGTGTTCATCATCACGTCGCGGTCATGGCGGTCCGGTACATACGGGAACAGGATGCCGATGCCCAGATCGAAGCCGTCCATCACGACGTACATCATGACGCCGAAGAAGATGATCAGGATCCAGAGCAGAGAGAGGTCGATGCCCATGATGTCAGCTCCTTGCTTGCGTACTTGTCAGGCGCACGTCGTCGTCGATCGCGGAGAGCGGCCGGGCGGGCTTGTGGTCCGCGGGCGGCTCGGTATCGGTTTCGAATGCATCGCCCTCGCCGGGCCTCGGCCCCTTGCGTACCAGCCGGAGCATGTAGGCAATGCCGACGCCGAAAACGAACAGGTAGGAAACGACGAACAGCGCGAGCGTGATGCTCAACTGCCCGGCCGTGTGGGGCGTTGCGGCATCGGCTGTGCGCATCAGGCCGTACACCACCCAGGGCTGGCGGCCGATCTCCGTGGTGAACCAGCCCGCCAGCAGCGCGATCAATCCGGTCGGGCCCATCCAGAGCGCCATGCGAAGGAAGCCGCGGTGTTCATGCAGGCGTCCGCGCCAGCGCAGCCATTGACTCCACAACCCGAGCACGATCATCAGGACGCCCAGGCCCACCATTACGCGAAAGCTCCAGAACAGGATCGTGGCATTGGGCCGGTCTTGTGGGGGAAATGATTTCAGGCCCTTGATTTGCCCGTCCAGGCTGTGCGTCAGGATCAGGCTGCCCAGGCGCGGAATGCCAACCGCGAAGCGTGTTTCTTCGCGCTCCATGTCGGGCCAGCCGAACACGAGTAGCGGAAGCGGTCCATCGCCATGTGATTCCCAATGTCCCTCCAGTGCGGCGATCTTGGCTGGCTGGTGTTCGAGTGTGTTCAGGCCGTGCATGTCGCCGACCATGGCCTGGATGGGCGCCACGATCAGGAGCATCCCCATCGCCATCGAGAGCATCTTGCGGATGGCGGGGTTGTCGTTGCCGCGCAGCAGATGCCATGCGGCGGATGCGCCAACAAACAGCGCCGTGGAGAGAAACGCCGCAATGCTCATATGCACCAGGCGGTAGGGGAACGAGGGATTGAAGATGACGGCGAGCCAGTCGGTCGGCACCACGCGGCCATCGATAATCTCGAAGCCCTGCGGCGTCTGCATCCAGCTATTGGACGCCAGAATCCAGGTGGCCGAAATCAGCGTGCCGAGCGCCACCATCAGCGTGGCAAAGAAATGCAACCCGGCCCCCACCCGTTTCCAGCCAAAAAGCATGACGCCGAGGAAACCGGCTTCCAGGAAGAAGGCGGTAAGCACTTCATACGTCAGAAGTGGGCCGGTGATGCTGCCGGCGAACTCGGAAAAGAAACTCCAGTTGGTACCGAACTGGTAGGCCATCACGAGCCCGGAGACCACGCCCATGCCGAAGTTGAGTGCGAAGATCCTGGACCAGAAATGGTAAAGGTCCCGATAGACGGTGTTGCGGGTTCGCAGCCAGCATCCTTCCAGCACGGCGAGGTAGGACGCCATCCCGATCGTGATCGCGGGAAAGATGATGTGGAACGATACGGTAAAGCCGAACTGAATCCGCGCGAGATCAAGGGCTTCAAGATTGGGCATGAGCAGGACTCCTAATGCATGTGGCCATGCGCGTCACCCGCGGATTGCCGACAAGACTGGCACGCAAGGTAGAGAGCCGTGATCCGAATCGCGGGATCATTCAGCTCCCAAGTGGTTTAGGGTTTGCGAAGCGCCGACATGTGCGGTCACCCCAAACCATACCGTCCTCCAAAGGTTAGTGGATGCAGGCGGTCGATCAAGGCTTGAGCTTCGCGGACGGTCTTGATTGCGAGGGCGTTCTGGACCTCTTTCGGGTCAATCCGTGCCGTTGCCACATAGATGGCAACGGCGGTCACAAACGCTGCCTTGGCCTGCGGGTCGAGTTCCGATTCCAGTGCCCGGTTAAAGAACTGCTGACTGGCGATCCATCGCCCACACGCATAGTCGGCCTGGTCCAACGCCTGCCGCACGAACACTTCGTCCTTGTTACCCCGGTACAACGTGCAACTCCTGTAGTCTTTCGGCAGGGAAGGGCGAGGTCGGAACGTGCCTGGCGTTCTCGATCGGCAGGGCGCCCATGTCAATCGAAGCCATGGAGCGCCTGCTTGAACGGTTCGATGCCAACGCGCCGACATGTGTCGATAAACCGCTCGTCCTTCAAGCGGATTGTCGTGAAGATATCAACGATCCGCTCCACGACCACGGGCACATCGTCGAAGGAAACTGACGGTCCAAGGATCTTGCCGATCGCGGCGTTCTCATCTGCACTGCCGCCCAGCGTTATCTGGTAGTACTCCTCCCCGGCCTTGTCCAACCCCAATATGCCGATGTGGGCGACATGGTGATGGGCGCACGCATTGATGCAGCCGGAGACATTCAGTTTCAGTTCCCCGATCGCCTTCTGCCGATACCGGTCGAAGTGGAGCGCGATTCGTTGTGCAACCGGTATCGAGCGCGCCGTCGCGAGGCTGCAGTAGTCGAGCCCCGGGCAGGCGATCGAATCCGAGATCAGGCCGATGTTGCCAGTGCCGAGGCCCAGCGTCTGGAGTTCGCGCCAGAGGTCATGGAGCTGCTCGAGCCGGACATGTGGAAGCACGAGATTCTGCTCGTGCGACACCTGTATCTCGTCGAGCGAATACGCCTCGGCCAGGTGGGCGATGGCGTCCATTTCATCTGCGCTGATGTCGCCCGGAATGCCGCCTGGCGGCTTGAGCGAAACCACTGCGCTGATATAGCCGGATTGCTTGTGCGGGTGCGTGTTTGTTCTTACCCAATCGTTGAATGCCGGGTTTGCGACTTTCGCGTCTTCGTATGTGGGGGATTCGGTCGGGAGCGTTGCGAAAGCGGGCACGGCAAAGCGGGCGCGAATCAAGTTCACGATCTCCGGGTCAAGGCTCTGGCGGTCGTCCGGCAGGTTGGCGAACTCCTGCTCGATCATCGCGATGAAAACTTCAGGCTTGAGTTCGCGCACCATGATCTTGATGCGGGACTTGTATAGGTTGTCGCGGCGCCCCAGGGAGTTGTAGACGCGCAGGATGGCCTCGACATAGCGGAGCAGTTCCTTCTCGGGCAGCCATTCGCGCACCATCGTTCCCACGATCGGCGTGCGGCCAAGGCCACCACCCGCGTGGATCTGGAATCCGATCTCGCCTTCCGCGTTGGTGCGGGCCAGGATGCCGATGTCATGGAAGCGGGTCGCCGCCCGGTCCAGCGTGCTGCCAGTGATCGCGATCTTGAACTTGCGAGGCAGGAACGTGAACTCGGGGTGGTCGGTTGACCATTGGCGAAGAATCTCGGCGTACAACCGAGGGTCCACGACCTCGTCGGCAGCCGCACCGGCAAAATGGTCGGTAGTGACATTGCGCACGCAATTGCCACTGGTCTGGATGCAATGCAGATCGGCCTCGGCCAGTGCGGAGAGAATGTCCGGCGTGTCGGACAGATGCGGCCAGTTGAACTGCAGGTTCTGACGCGTCGTAAAGTGCCCGTACCCCTTGTCGTAGGTCCTTGCCACATAGGCAAGCTGGCGGAGCTGGACGGCGCTCAACGTCCCATATGGAATGGCCACGCGAAGCATGTAGCCATGCAACTGCAGGTACAGGCCATTCATCAACCGGTGGATTCTGAACTCGTCTTCGCTGAGTTCGCCCGACAGGCGGCGCGCCACCTGCAAGCGGAAGTTATCGGCGCGGTCCTTGAGGAACGCGCGCTCGGCGGTGTCGTAGCGATAGGCGCCTGCTTGCTCGACCTGCATCGGCAAAGTCGGGCGATTCTTCGTCGACCGCCCGGAGCCTGCTTTCGCAGCTTGCTTGCCCAGGTCGGTCCGCACCGATGGTCCGCGCGCACGAAGGCGTTCGCGAAAGTCGGTGGGTGCGGGCATGCCATCGATGATTTCCGCTGGCCGCAATGTGGGGCCTACCACCAGGTTGGCGGCTACCGCCGTATTCGCGGCGGCCATCGCCTTGTCGATTTGGGCGTCAACGAAGATCGAGGCGTCGGGAAGCGAGTCGACCCATTGGTGATTGGCATCAAGCCATACAACGATGCCGTCGTGAAGCCGATTGGCAGAGATCAGGTGGTGTCCGGTCATGCTTGTCACTGTGTGGCCGCGCCATCCGCGTGGAGGAGCCGGGGCGCTTTCTCATTGCTTAAAAAAACCATACACAATAAAATTGTATGTGTATTATATGAATCTGTATGTGTATACTAGGCGCGAAAGTCTGGGTCTGCAATGCAAAAAGGCGGGAGGTAGGTCATGAGTGACGGGAAAGCAGCGTCGCGGGTGGATTGGATTCAGCCGCTGGCTCCTGGGGCCGGGCCACGCTACTTGCAGATCGCGGACCTGATTGCGCAGGCAGTGCAGTCAGGCAAGCTGGCGGTCGGGGATCAGATACCCGCGCAGCGCTGGCTTGCCGCCGAACTGGGTGTGGACCTCACCACCGTAACCCGCGCCTACGCGGAAGCGCGCGACAGAGGATTGATCACGTCCTTCGGCGGGCGAGGCTCGTTCATCGCTGGGGTTAGTGAGCGGGATGTTGATCGCCCCATCGATCTTTCGATGAACATCCCTCCGCAACCGGCATCAGGGAACATGTCGGACTTCGTCAAGGCCGCCGTGGATGAGGTATTGGGCCAGCGAGGTATCGAGGCGGTGTCCAGCTACCAGGATGCATGGTCGAGCAGGACGCTCGTGGAAGCGGGGAGGAGCTGGCTGCGGCCAGCGGTTGGGGCACAAGCGAATCAGCAGGACGTAGTTGTCTGCGCTGGAACCCAGGCGGCAATCTTCAGCGTGCTGCTGTCGACTACGCGACGTGGAGAGGCAATCCTGTGCGAGCCTTTCACTTACCCTGGTTTTCTGCTTGCTGCGCAGCAGCTCGGGCTGCAAGTGGTGGGGCTGGATGCAGATCAGGACGGCGTGATCCCGGACGCCATTGAGCGTAACCATCGCGAGACTGGCGCGCGCATGCTGTATCTCAACCCCACGTTGCAGAATCCGACCGCCAGCGTCATGCCTGTGGCGCGGCGCGAGGCTATTGCGGCGACGCTGGACAGGCTCGGCATGACCCTGATCGAGGATGATCCGTACCGCTACCTGCTCAGCGATGCACCGCCGCCGATCACTACGTTCACCGGCGGCGCGCGCACGTACTTCATGACCTCGCTGTCGAAGTGCCTTTGGCCAAGCCTGCGCACTTCTTTCATCCTGCCCCCACCCGAGTACGATGCGGCGGCGCTGCAGGACGCGCTGCGGGCCTCCAGCATGGGATGCTCGCTGATGTTGACAGCCGTAGCGGAGCAATGGATGCGCAGCGGCGTAGCCAGGCAGCTCACGGTCGACATCCAGCGTGAAGTACGAGCCCGCCAGACGCTTGCGCGAAGGACGTTGCCGGAGGGCGTCATCGCTCACCCCACCGGCCTGCATATCTGGCTGACATTGCCTCGACAATGGAATCGGCAGCTTTTTGCTGATGCACTGGAGCAGCAGGGCGTGCTGGTCGCGAGTTCGGATGCGTTCAGCGCGACGTCCAGCACCGCCGACGCAGTACGCCTCTCTATTGGCGGAGCGTCGAGCCAGGCAGAACTGGGCCAGGCGCTGCAGCGGGTTGCCTCGCTCCTGCACGAGAACCGTCGCCGCGGCGGACGTACGATAGTGTGACATCACTGCCGCGCCACCTGGGCTGAACGGCCTGGTTCTTCCGGTCACCTGTACGAAGGTGTGCCGGTTCGTACGTCACACGCGGATTGCCGACAAGACTGGCAATTAAATTGATTGCTCTCCGGAATCAAGTGGTAGCGAGTCCATGGGCAGACCAGTCTCGCTGGCGATGTTGGCCAGATGGGCGAGTTTCTCGAGGGCCATCCGCAACGCTTCCGCACTGCTGACGTGCGCCTTGCCGGCGCGAAACACTGTCTGCACCGTGCCCACCAGCAAGTGATGTCGCGCCAGCACGAAACCCTGATTCAATCCGCTACTTGTAAGTTGGGTGTAGGCGCGGAAATCGTAGTAGCCCACGCGCCTGAACAGGTCGCGATCCGTATCACCTTCCGGTTCTGGGGCGGACACAGGGGTTAGCGGCGCAGGGCGGGCGCCTCAGTGTTCGGAACCCGCATCGGGCTGACCGGGGCATCCGCAAGATACAGGCGAAACGCAGTACCACCAAGTTCATGGGTTGCCATGCCAAGACTCCGCGGATCGGTCATATTTACAATATTAGCCACACAGACGCCGCTTGCAATCCCGATTCCATGAGCACCGATCGGGTCAAAACGCTATCGCGCGCCGGCCTATCCCTGGACGCTATCCATGACGTTCGGTACGCGTCGGGAACGTGGTAAGCGGCGAGATCATGACTTTCGCATCTTCACTTACGTCCCACACCACTAGGGTTTGACCCGATCCGATTGCTGAGGCATTGATTTGTTGGCGGTTTTCGCGCGCAAGTCGGCGCTTCGGCACTTGAACAGCGCATCCACCGACTTGCCATTCAAGCCAAACCATCCATAATGCAAACGTTTGCAGAAACAGGAGATGGTATGGAGACGCAGTCCACCCAGCCTCAGCGAAGGTCGGTGAGTTCGCTGTCGCTGATCGAAGGAGAGGAGTCGGTAACAGAAGTGGTGTTGCGCGCAATGGCCAGGACGGAGGATGTCCGCTTGCGCACGGTGGTCGCTTCGTTGGTGAGCCACCTGCATGATTTCCTGCGCGAGGTGAGGCCTAGCGACGAGGAGTTCGAGCAAGGGCTGGCATTCATCGCAGCGCTGGGACATGCGACGCACGCCACCAACAACGAAGTCGTGCTGGCTGCCGATGTCCTCGGGCTGTCCACGTTGGTCACGACGATGAACAACAGCACGCAAGACGGACGGACACCCGGTGCATTGCTGGGGCCGTTCTATCGCCCCAATGCGCCGCGTTACCGATGCGGTGACTGCGTGGTGCAAGACGAATCGCCGGGCTTGCCGTTGTTCGTCAGCGGCACGGTTCGCACCACGGACGGCACGGTATTGCCTGATGCCATGGTAGAGATCTGGCAAGCATCGCCGATCGGCCTCTACGACAACCAGGATCCCCGCCAACCCGACCGCAATCTGCGCGGCGTGTTCCATGCCGATGCCGAAGGGAACTATCACTTCCGCACGGTGCGCCCGGCAGGGTACCCGGTGCCCATCGATGGTCCGGTCGGCAAGCTGCTGGCCGCCCAGCACCGCCACCCGTACCGGCCCGCGCATATCCATTTCATCGTGGCAGCGCCGGGTCATCGCACACTGGTGACGCAGGTCTTTGCCGACGACTCCGAGATCCTCGAGACCGACGTCACGTTTGGTGTGCATCGCCAACTCGTGGGTGCCTTCCAGCTTGTGGAAGCGGGGCCCAGCCCTTGGGGCGACATGCAGGCGCCGTTCTACACATTGCAGTTCGATTTCACGCTCGAACCGGGCGAGCAAACATTTCCAACGCCCCCGATCGACTGATCGGGACGGCAACTTCATCACCACACCATGACCATCACTTCACTCTCCGGCAAGGTTGCCGTGATCATTGGCGGTACCGGCGGCATTGGTTTCGCCGCGGGCCATGCGCTGGCCAGTATCGGCGCCAGCGTCGTACTGACCGGACGCGATATCGAACGCTCATCGAAGGCCGTGGCGGCCTTGCCTGCCGGCAATCATCTGCCCGTGCATGCGGAAGTAGGCGACAGTGCATCGCTGCGCCAACTGGCCGACGATGTGCATCACCACTACGGTCGCGCCGACATTCTTGTGAACACGTCCGGCTTCACGCGGGCGGTTCCGCATGCGGACCTTGACGCGCTTGACGATGCATTGATCGATGAGCTCTTTGCCATCAACTGGCGCGGCCAGTTCGCGGCGATTCGCGCCTTTGCTCCGCTGTTGCGAGCCACGGGAAACGGGCTGGTCGTCAATGTTGGCTCTATCGCGGGGCGCACGGGGCAGGGCAGCAACGTGGCCTACTGTGCCGCCAAGGCCGGCCTTGACGTGATGGCGATGTCGCTGGGCAGGGCACTGGCACCCGAGATTCGTGTGCTCAATGTGTCCCCTGGCGTTGTCGACACCGCGTTCGTGCCTGGGCGCGACAGCACGTTCAATGACCGTGCGGCCAAGACCACGCCGCTGCGCCGCATCGGACAAGCACAGGACGTGGCCGATGCCATCGTCGCCTGCGCCACGTCGCTGCGATTCGCCACGGGCACGACCATTGTTGTCGACGGCGGTCGCCAGCTCGGCTGATCGATCCCGGTCCCGGAATCCTCTCCTTTTCTCCTTTTCTCCTTTACTTTGCCCTGGTCCCATGCACGCAAGAAAAACCATCATCACCTGCGCCGTTACGGGCAATATCGTCACGCCCGAGCAGCATCCGGGCCTACCGGTTACGCCGGCCCAGATCGCCGAAGCCGCGCTTGAAGCCGCTGAGGCCGGAGCCGCCGCCGCGCACATTCACGTTCGCGATCCGGAAACCGGCCGTCCGTCGATGAACCTCGACTACTACGCCGACGTCATCGACCGGATCCGCGCGCGCAACCGCTCCCTCATCATCAACCTCACTACGGGGCCGGGTGGCCGCTTCGTGCCAGGCGAGGATGATCCGCGTGTCGCGGCGCCGGGCACGACATTGCTGCATCCGCTCAAGCGTGTCGAGCACATTGCCGCATTGCGTCCCGATGTCTGCTCGCTTGATCTCAACACCATGAACTCCGGCGCCGATGTGGTCATCAATACGCCGGCCAACGTACGCAAGATGGCCGACGTGATCCGCAGCGCTGGTGTGATGCCCGAGTTGGAGATCTTCGATTCGGGCGACTTGAACATGGCCCTCGACTTCATGCGCGAAGGGGTACTCGACGGGCCCGGCCTCTGGACGTTCGTGCTTGGTGTGAAGTACGGCTTCGCGGCCACACCCGAGACAATCTTCTATGCGCGCAACATGCTGCCGCGCGAGGCCAACTGGTCCGCATTCGGGGTCGGTCGTGCCGAGTTCCCGATCGTGGCGCAGGCCTGGCTGGCCGGCGGCCACGTGCGTGTGGGCCTTGAAGACAACATCTATCTTGAGAAAGGTGTGCTCGCGCCCAACAACGCCGCCTTGGTAGCCAAGGCGCGGGACATTGTGAAATCGCTTGGTGGCGAGATCGCTTCGGCTTCGGAGGCCCGGGCGCAGCTCGGCCTGCGCGAAGCCTGAGGTCTGCGCGGCCCAGGCTATCCCCAGGTAACTTTATCCATCTTCATCTGCTATCGCATTCATCATGAATACCATCCAGGTTCATCAGAAAGCCGCAACCATTGACGCGCTCGAACTCTCGCTGATCGGCATTCCGCGTCCCGAGGCCGGCGCCGGGCAATGCATCGTCGAAGTGGCCAGCGCCGGAGTCAACCCCAGCGATGTCAAGGCCACGCTTGGCCTGATGCCTCATGCGGTCTGGCCGCGTACACCGGGACGGGACTACGCAGGCATCGTGATCGATGGGCCCAGCCAGCTGCTCGGCCAGCAGGTCTGGGGCAGCGGGGGCGAGCTTGGCATTCGTCGTGACGGTACGCACGGCAAATACCTGCGTGTTGGCGTCGACGCTATCCGTGCCAAGCCGTCAACAGTATCCATGATGGAGGCCGGCGCAGTGGGCGTGCCATTCATCACGGCATATGAGGGCCTGCGCCGCGCCGGCATGCCGAAGCCCGGCAGCATCGTGCTGGTTGGCGGCGGCAACGGCAAGGTGGGACAGGCCACGATCCAGATTGCCACGGCGCTCGGTGCGCGCGTGTTCGGGGTCGAGCGTGGTGCGGACCCGTATCGCGGCCATGCCAGTGGACCGGTGCGCATGATCGATGCAAGTCGCGAGACCATATCCGAAGTGGTGCGCGATGAAACCGACGGCCACGGTGCCGACATCGTCTACAACACCGTGGGCAGCCCATACTTCGAGCAGGCCAACCTCTCGATGGCCATCGGCGCCACGCAGATTTTCATTTCGACGATCGAGAAGCCGGTGCCATTCGACATCTTCGCGTTCTATCGTGGCCAGCACACCTACGTGGGAGTCGACACGCTTGCCATGGACAGCCAGGCATGCGCGACGATTCTCGATGCCCTCGCGCCAATGTTCGCTTCGGGTGCGCTCAAACCATTTCCGGTGCTGCCCGATTACACGTACACGCTGGCAAATGCCAAGGATGCCTATCGGGCGGTACTGCAAGGCGCCACCGAGCGCGTGGTGCTGGCGCCATGAACACGACGCGATTTGCCCAAGCACCTGCCTATCACCCGGCAAACCACGAGGGCATGCATTGCCTGCGCCTGCAGGGGCATGAGGCCGGTCCTTCGGAAATGCTATGGATCGGCGTCTCGGTGATCCTGCCTGGCGGCCACACATCGCTCGATGCCTCGCCGGTCGAAAAGCATTATGTCGTTCTGGAAGGCGAGGTCTGCATCCGTACGCCAGATGAAGTCGTGACGCTGGGACAGTTTGATTCGGTGCGCGTGGCACCCCGCGAGGCCCGACAGGTCAGCAATGTAGCCAACCGCCCCGCCATGCTGCTGCTGGCAATGCCGTATCCGCCACAACCGCCGATCAGTTAGTGCGCTTTTCTGGCTGCGATTTGCAAACGTTTGCATTACTTTAACCACAAGAATAGGGGAGACAACTCATGCAGCGCGTTTTCAGCCGACGTCACATCCTTCCGTTCGCGGTCATATCCGCGGGCATCGTTACCGATGCGATGGCGGAAGACAGCGTGACGATCTTCGGGCGGCTCAATACGGCGATCGAGTACTCGCGCGCCAGTACGGCCACGGACGGCACAAGGCTTGGCAGCACGACACGGCTGACCAACAACCGCTCGGTCTTCGGGCTACGTGGACAGGAGGATCTTGGCGGGTCGCTCAAGGCGATCTGGCAGATCGAAAGTAACGTATCGCTCGATACCGGCCAGGGACAGATCGCCGGCCGCAATTCACGCGTCGGCCTGCAGGGCGACTATGGCTTGCTGTTCATGGGGCATTGGCAGACGCCCTATACCGAGTCCACGGCCGGATACGACCCGTACTACCCAACCACGGCCGGGTATATGGCACTCATGGGTAACGGCTCGACATCCAGCTCCGACAACGTGCAGGACACCAGTTCGTTCGACCGCCGCCAGAAGAACATCCTGCAATACCGCTCGCCGCAGTTGGCGGGCGTCAGCGTGTGGTTTGGCTGGGGCTTGCCCGAAGAAAAGACCACGGTGCCACGCAATCCCGCGCTGTACTCGGCGGCGGCGATCTATGACAGCGGCCCGCTCAATGTGACCGTGGCCTACGAAATGCACCAGCACTACCAGGCCGCGGGCCGCAATGACGACGCCATCAAGGTCGGTGTCGCCTACCAGCTGTTGCCAGGTACGCGGCTGGCCGCGCTCTACGAGCACCTGCACTATCGCACCGACACCGGCGACCTGCAGCGCAACGCCTACTACGCGTCGTTGGTGCAGCAGTTGGGGCCCGGCAGCCTCCGCATCGGATTCGCGCTGGCAGCCGATGGCACCGGTTCATCGGCGGATACGGTGGGATTCTTTCGCAGCGGGGCGAAAACCGGCGCCACGCAGTTCACGGTGGGCTATGACTACCCGTTGTCCAAGCGCACCGCACTGTTCGCGTACTACAGCCGCATCAATAACAAGAAGAACGCGATCTACGACTTCGCAATCAACGAGCTTGGCGTCAGTGCCGGAGCCGATCCGCAGACCTTTGCGCTCGGCATGCGGCATTTCTTTTGACGCCAATGTACGACATCGCATCGTGAGGAGACCAACATGAATCGATTGCTTATCCGTCCCGTTCTGGCATGTACGCTGTTTGCTGCGGCCCTGGGGCTGGCGCAGCCCGCAGCAGCCCAACCCCAGTATCCTGCCAAGCCGATCCGGCTGGTGGTGCCGTTTTCCGCTGGCAGCGCCACCGATATCCTGGCGCGCATCATCGGCAGCAAGATGGGCGAAGGCGGCCATTGGCAGGTGGTGGTGGATAACCGTCCAGGCGCAGGCGGAACACTTGGCGGGACGACGGTCGCCAAGTCGGCGCCTGACGGCTACACACTGATCCTGGTCTCGGTGGGCCATGCCATCAACGCCACGCTGTATCCGAAGCTCGGCTACGACACGCTCAAGGATTTCGCACCGGTGTCACTGGTGGCGTCGGTGCCCAACGTGCTGGTGGTGAACGCCGCCAGCCCGTACAAATCCGTGCGCGACCTCGTGGCTGCAGCCAAGGCGCGCCCCGGTGCCCTGAACTTCGACTCGGCCGGGTCCGGCAGTTCCACGCACATGAGTGGTGAACTGTTCAAGATGCAGGCCGGGATCGACATCACGCACATCCCCTACAAAGGTACTGGCGAGGCGCTGACCGACGTGATGGCCGGCCGCGGCGACATGATGTTCGCGCCTACCGTGTCGGCAATGCCATTCGTCAGGCAGGGCAAGCTGCGCGCATTGGCCGTGACCACGCCAAAACGTGCAGCCGCTTTGCCCGACATCCCGACCGTCGCGGAATCGGGGCTGCCCGGCTACGCGTTCGATTCGTGGTTCGGCATCCTGGCGCCGGCCGGAACGCCGAAGGAAATCGTCAGCGCGCTTAACGCGGAAATTGCCAATGTGCTGGCGGCGCCCGACGTACGCGAGCGCCTGGCAGCACAAGGTGCGGAGCCCCGTGCCAGCACGCCGCAGGAGTTTGCCAGCTATATCCAGGCCGAGATCGGCAAGCTGGCACCGGTGGTCAGGCAATCCGGCGTGCGCGCGGGAGAATGACGGACCTCATGGCGGCAGACG
The DNA here is from genome assembly GCF_057315035.1 of Cupriavidus sp. Taxonomy (NCBI): domain Bacteria; kingdom Pseudomonadati; phylum Pseudomonadota; class Betaproteobacteria; order Burkholderiales; family Burkholderiaceae; genus Cupriavidus; species Cupriavidus sp. Next base: position 29,609 of record NZ_DBHKYV010000014.1, read on the forward strand.
CTAGAATGGCGCATTCCAATGATCCAGCCTGGCGTCCGCCGTCCATGTCCGAGCGCAAACGTGTGACCATCAAGGACCTCGCCGCCGAGGTCGACGTGCACTATTCCACCGTGTCGCGCGTGATGAATCCTGCGACGCGGCACCTCGTGGCCGACGAGGTTGCCACGCGCATCCTCAAGCTTGCCGAGGCGCGCGGTTTCCGTCCGAACCGTATCGCCGCCGGACTGCGCACCCAACGCTCGGGGCTGGTTGGCGTGATCCTGCCCGATATCGCCAACCCGGTATTCCCACCGATCCTGGCAGGCATCGAGGAAGTGCTGGCCGGGCAGGGCTATGTACCGATCGTGGTCAACGCGGGTGCCGAACGCGCGCGCCAGCGGTTTGTCGTCGATCAGATGCTTGCCCGGCAAGTGGAAGGGCTGATCCTGGCCACGGCTGAGCGGGATGATCCTTTGCTCGACTACTGTGTGAAGGTGGGTATCCCCGTGGTGATGGTGAATCGTGGCGAACATACCGGCCGGGCGTCTTGCGTGGTCAGTGACAGTCTGCTGGCCATGGGCCTGACGGTGGACCACCTGGTGTCGCTGGGCCATCGTTGCATCGGGCATATTGCGGGGCCAGCCAGTACCTCGACGGGTGAATTGCGCCGCGAGGGGTTTCTTCAGGCGGTCAAGCGACATCGGCTGCGGCGCGGCAACTATGCAGTTGCCGAGGCCGAGAGCTATTCACGCGAAGCCGGCCGCAAGGCCTGCGCGCAGATGTTTGAATTGCTGCCCTGCCTGACGGCCATTGCCGCCGGCAACGACCTCGTGGCCATGGGCTGCTACGACTACCTGCGTGAACGGGGCATCCGTTGCCCCGAGGACATATCCGTCGTAGGGCATAACGACATGCCTTTTGTCGATGCCCTGACCCCGCCGCTCACCACGATTCGCATCCCGGCGCATGACATGGGCGAACAGGCGGCCGAGCTGCTGCTGCGCAGGATCACCAAGCCACAGACCGCCAGCGTCGTCATCGAACTGCGGCCCGAACTGGTGGTGCGTGGCTCGACCGCGGCGCCACCGCCCGCGGCTGCCGCAGTGCAGCGATCCTGACCCGGTAAGGGCTCCTACAAGAGTTCGTACGGTTAGGAGGTCGGCGTTGGTCACCTCGCGGTGTGTTAGATGTGTCGTCGCAGTGGTGAATGCATAACATAATGCGCAACTCGTGGAGCCTGGCAGGCAACGAGCAGTTGCCCTGGAAGTTCTGCCTCTCCAAAGCGTGATTTACCGCCTAGGCGGATGCCGGGCGACTCGTCGCGCGGAAGCGCTTCCATAACTTTCGCTGATTTGGCCGGTCGTCGACCACGCGCGCCGCCAGGAAGCCGCGCGCGTAGCTGGCACCGGCAGCCGCCTTGCGATGGTGCTGCTCGAGATGGTGCAGCAGACCATCGGCTACCGCCATGTCGTTTCCCCACCCGAGGTCATCCTGCAGCTTCGCCAGGACGCGTCGATATGGCTTCATGCGTTTTGGCTGGAGAAGGTCTGCAAAGAACTCGGTCGCGTAGCGCAGCTTCTTCGCGGCGATTCGTGCACGGTGTCGATGGTTTGCGTCAAGCTTGTGAAGGCCACGTCCCCGACGGATGAGCTTGCGGTGGCGCTTGCGAAGTACGCGATCTGCATGCTTGGTGACACGTGCGTCGAAGGATTCTTCGTGCGCCTTGTCGTTTGGATCTCGCCAGGGCGCGGTCGAAAGCCAGTGTTCAAGCTCCAGCATCAGATGGGCGTAGCGCGGCGACTTCACTGCGAAGGCGGCATCCGCTTGGCGCGCAGCTTCAATCGACATGGCTGCCGCTTGGGCTTCTTGCAGCGCGCCACGCTGGCTGTCGACCGCATCGACTTGTGGCAGCGTGGAGTGGGCCAGCACATGCCAGTCGCGTGCATGGCCCAGTTCACTGGCCATCCATTTCACTTCGTTCTCAAGGCCATCGGGCAGTGCTGCAACGCCCTCGAAAAGGTCGAGGGCAGAGCGAAATCGTCGCAGCCCCACGCGCATCTGGTGAACGCCGTCGGGCGAACTCCCCGCCGCGACGAGTGGCGCGTTGGCATGGACCTGGCACAGGCAATTGCGCACGATCTTGCAGAATGCCGTTTTTACTGTGTCGCGCTTCGTCAGCGCGATTGGGGCGGCCGTTGTTGCAGACCGCTTGTCATGCATCAGCATGTCGTAGCCGCGGTCGCTCTTGCTCTGCATGCTTAGACGAAGCGGAATCTTGTCGACCAGCCGAAGCGCGATTTCGCCCAAGCGGTGCGGATCGCCGTGCTTGAGTTCCAGTTCGAGCTCCGAGAACGGCCGGTCATGTTCGGCGGCAGTTACCTTGCCATTGTCCAGTGCCAGTTCGACGTCATCGCCACCGGGCAGCTTGAGCACCCAGGTCTTGCGCGTAACCGTTGTGCGGAATACTGGCACCAGATGGTCGGATAGTTCAGGGTCCTTGAGAAGTCGTGACAGCGGCGAAGACCTGGGGACGGCAGCGCGCAGCGAGTGCAAATCTGGCTTGGGTGCATCTACGGAGGTTTCGTACTCCTCGCGTTCGAATAGCGCGCCGCCGGGGGTGCCGCCAGACTTCAGCGTCTGCACGAGGTGGTCGCCCACGCGGCGAACGCGCAGTGCGGCACCATGCTGGCGCAGTAGAAAATTCGGTGTATCGAAGTATTCGCTTTCCAGGGCCTGCTCTGTAGGTGCGTCAATCTTAAGATTCAAAAGCGTCGGCAGGTCGTGCAGGCCGGCGTCCGTCCTGGCATCCTTTTCCGTCGCGAATTCAAACTTCAGTTCCCTCTCCATGGCTGCTCCTGCTTGATGTCCGGGCGGGTAGCGAACGGCCAGAATCAGTCCGTTCCTACATGCGGTCGCGCAATTTACGTGTCGTTGCCCGCCACGGCTGGCGTTGGTGCGGAAATCGGCCGATCCTTGTGGAGGCGCGCAAGACCCATGCCTTCGGGCCGCTCGGCCCACATCGAATGCAATGTCGGATCCAGCGGCAGGCCATGTGGAGAACCGTGCATCATCAAGGATCGGACTTTCGGAGGCACATCGTCTCGGCTCGGAAAAGCTCGTGTGAAAGAAGCCTATGCGAAGGGGATAAAAATGAAAAATGCAGCGGAAGATGGCAGCATCGGCATACGCATTCAGCCTCATCACGTCATCAGCGAGTTCGGCAGGGTGCTGTGGCATCTGCGCGGCGTTCTGTTCCTGCTGCTCGTAGTGTTCGCGCTATTGTCGGTCGCCATGTATGTCGCGGGGGGCGCCATCGACGTTGCCACGCGGGCGCCGGTTCCGGCTGGCAGGGTTGTCTACTTTTGCGCGATCACAGCACTGACGATTGGCTACGGAGACGTCGTCCCGACCACCGATCTCGGATGCCTCATTGCGGTCCTGCTCGGTATTCTGGGAGTGCTGATGACGGGGTTGGTGACCGCAGCCGCCGTTTATGGCGTGCAGGCCGCCGCCCACCGCGAAGGTATCCAGCCCCGCTAATGCACGAGACACGGCGCACGCTTCATCCACGTGGAGTCGGTCGGAGACAGGTAAGCGGCGCAGCACGCGACGGTAAAAAGTGCTGTTCTCCAGAATCCAAGGGTAGCGACCCAGGGATGGTGGACCGGTTCATGCGTTCCGATGCGCACTCGGCAACTGGTAGGTGCCGGACATGCAGTACGCACCGGCACTATCTGAACCTGTTTCCGATCCCGGCTTTCAAGAATGCCAGATGGGCCACATCCTAACCTGGAGGTAAAGCGCATGCACCCACTTCGTCAACTCAGGGAAAAGGGCGTCCCTACGCTTCTGCGCGAAGACGGATCAGAGGTGGCGTGCGAGGACGTGGTTGTCTGGGGCCGGAGTCTTCAAACCGATTCGCGATAGCGCTCCGTGTGGCGGTGACACTACGGCCGCCTGGGCGTGCCAATACTGAACGCCTCACTGAACCCATCCGAGTAGATCTCGGCCAGCGCAATTCGCAAGGCTGCGGCGCGTTCGGCGCCATAGACCGATTCGAAGCGTTCCTGCGCACGTCGCCAGAGTACGTTCGCTTCGGCTAGCTTGTCGCGCCCCGCGGGTGTTAGTTCCACACGCCGGCTCCGACCATCGCGTTCGTCGCGCGTCTGTATCAGATATCCATCGCGCTCCAGCGGTTGAAGATTACGTGCCAGTGCCGAGCGGTCCAGCACCATTGCGTGCGCCAACTCGGTCATGGTCGGATGATTGCCCCGTGCGACATGCAGCAGTACCGATCTCTGCGAGATGCTCAGTCCGCATGGTTCGAGCACGGCGTCATAGAGCTGCGTCAGGCGGCGCGTCGCCTTGCGCAGCGCCGCGCCATTGCAGACCAGCGGATCTTTTGCAATCGATGACGCCATTGGCAGAGCCTTTCCTTTCCCGAAATCTTCATCCTGCCTGGAACGCCTGCGAGGGGGTGCGGGCCGTCAGGCGGTCCACGCAAGTATAAACCTTCTTGACGAATACGTGCATATGCAAGTAAATTTGGATTGCGTGCATATGCACGTAATCTGAAGTATCCGGCGAGGCTCGCCATGGAGAGCAGGGAATGACCACGAATCCCCCCAATACGGCAAGCCTGCGCGGCGCCCCCCCGCGGCTGCGGGCCATGCTTGAGGCGCCTATCATTCCGACGCTCGGACGCATGAGTTGGCCCAACATGCTGATGATGCTGGCGCAATCGTCGACGGGACTGATCGAAACATGGTTCTTGGCGAAGCTGGGCACTGATGTGCTGGCCGGTGTGGCTGTGGTCCTGCCGGTACTGATGCTGATGCAGAACATGTCGCAGGGGGCGATGGGCGGAGGCATCTCATCGGCAGTGGCAAGGGCGCTTGGTGCGCACAACGAGGCGTTGGTCGGGCAACTCGCACGTCACGCGCTGGCGATCAACGTGATGATCGGCGCCGTTTTTTCGCTGCTGCTGTTCTTTGGGGCGCGGCCCATGTTCGCACTGCTGGGTGCCCAAGGAGCATCGCTCGATGCAGCGTGCACATACGGACGCGTACTGTTCGCGGCATTGCCGCTGATGTGGGCCATGAACGCGCTGGCGAGTGTCATTCGTGGCACCGGCAATATGTCGATGCCTGGCATGGTGATCTGCATCGGCGCCTTGTTGATGATTCCGTTGTCCCCGTGCCTGATCTTCGGGCTGGGGCCGCTGCCGCGGCTAGGCGTGGCGGGCGGAGCCTGGGCTTTGGTGGTGTACTACGCGGCCGGCGCGCTGGTGCTTGGCTGGTACTGCCTGTCAGGCCGTTGCACTGCGAGGCTTGCGATGGGGCCGCTACATTGGGCACCCATGCGCAGCATTTTCGTTGTGGGCGGGCTGGCGTGCCTGAATCCGGTCTTGACGAATGCACTGATCGCGCTGACGACCGCGCAGGTCGGATATCACGGCGGCACCGCAGCCCTGGCCGGATATGCCACGGCGGCGCGCCTGGAATACCTGCTGATTCCCATTGCGTTTGGGCTGGGTGCGCCGATGGTTGCGCTGGTTGGCGCCAATATCGGCGCGGGGCAGTACGAGCGGGCGCGTCGCATTGCGATCACGGGCGGCTGCATGGCCTTCGTCCTCGCCGAGTTGGTCGGATTGGGCGCGGCAATCTGGCCTGAGGCGTGGCTGCGGCTGTTCGGCACCGATGCACAACTGCTGGAGACTGGCTCGCTCTATTTGCGCGTAGTGGGTCCGGCATACGGATTCTTTGCGCTGGGTTTCTCGCTGTACTTTGCCTCGCAGGGGGCTGGCCGTCTCAAGTGGCCGCTGGTCGCCGGAGCGCTGCGGCTCGCGCTGTTTGCGGGGGGCGGCGCCATGGCCCTGGCCATGGGTGCGTCGATGGCCCAGTACTTCGCGCTAGGTGCGCTGGCGATGTTCCTGTACGGCAGCGTCGTACTGTGGTCGATTGCCAAGGGCGGGTGGGCAGGCGGTCGTCAACAATGATGCTGGCAGACCGCCGCTACCATGCTAGCCCAAGGCTTGCATCGAAGCCAAATGCGGGCGAAGCCTTGCCGCACGGCCCCGTGATCGCCATGGCTTCCGGGCGAGCCGGCTAGGCCCTGGCAGCAGCCCGCAGCAGGCGGAAGCTTGTACGAAGCTCTTCGGAAAACGCTGCCGGCTGTTCCCACGCGGCAAAGTGCCCACCTTTGTCGAGCCGGTTGTAGTGGATGAGTTTTGGATAAGCCCGCTCCGTCCAGCTTCGCGGCGCCGCATAGATTTCGTCGGGGAAGACACTCACTGCCACCGGAATCCGGACGTTCTTTATGTCAAAGAACGCCAGCTTGTTTTCCCAGTACAGCCGTGCCGACGACACGGCGGTTCTTGTCAGCCAGTAAAGCGTCACGTTGTCGAGGATGTCGTCGCGCGTGAGCCCTTCGCTATGGCCATCGAATACCCGGGCAATCAGTGATTGGCTGGCGGCGTCGTGATCGAGCATCCAGGCGGCCAGACCGATGGGGGAGTCTTCGATACCATAAAGCGTCTGCGGCCGGTTTGTCATCTCGATCGCGTAGCCAAGTCCGTGCTTGTAGAAGGTGTCAAGCTGACCGTACGCATGCAGTTCGTCAGCCGAAAGTCCGGCGGGCGCCGATTCGTTGTACTTGAGCGCCTTCGAAATGTTGGTCGGCAGGGTAGCCGGCATATTGACGTGAATGCCCAGCAGTTCGGGTGGCGCGATCAGCGCCATCTGCTCGGTGATGGCATCGCCCCAGTCGCCACCTTGCGCCACGTACTGCTGGTAACCGAGCCGGTTCATCAACACGATCCAGGCACGGGCGATGCGCACCGGGTCCCAGCCCGTGGTGGTTGGCTTACCGGAGAAACCATGTCCAGGGATCGAAGGGATCACTACATCGAACGCATCGGAGGCCCGGCCACCATGCGCCGTGGGGTCTGTGAGCGGGCCGATGATCTTCAGTTGCTCGATCACTGAACCAGGCCACCCGTGCGTGACGATGACGGGCAAGGCATCTGGATGCTTCGAGCGCACATGGATGAAATGGATATCGACACCGTCGATGTTCGTTATGAATTGCGGGAGGCTATTCAGCTTGGCTTCCACCTTGCGCCAGTCATATTGAGTTGCCCAATAGCGGGCCAACTGCTGCATGGTTGCAAGACGCACACCCTGCGATTCGTCGGTGACCGTTTCACGCGTAGGCCAGCGCGTGGCGGCAATTCGCCGGCGCAAGTCCAGCAGCGCATCCTGCGGAAACGAGATGCGGAAAGGGCGGACTCCCTGTGCGTTCGTGCCAGCGTTTGTCGCAGTCTGTGCAGTCTGTGCCGCCGTTGCATCCAGCGGGAGTGCCATCAGTGCCGCACCGAAGCCTGCCGTTGCTGCCGAGGCGGCAAGAAAGTCACGGCGGGAGAGTCGCCGCACATCTGGAACGGCTGGTTTCTCGGGGGTAGTCATTGAAGATTCCTTTCCGCCCAAAGGCGGGGTTCTTTGAAAATGGCGTGTGATATTATTCGCACGCGAAATAAACTGATGAACTTACCCGCCTGAACATGGAGCACCGCCTCGTATATTTGTTGAACGTAGGGCAGCGCCGGCTGCAACGCTGGTCACAGGCCCGTGCCGCTCGTGGTGGCGTGACAGCGGCGCAGTCCGGGCTGCTGTTTTATTTGGGTACCCACGATGGCGCGCTGATGAGCGAGGCGGCAGCTGCGCTGGATCTGGGGGCGCCGGGAATGAGCGGCCTGGCCGACCGGACTGAAAGAGCCGGGTTGATCGAGCGCCGTACCGACGAGACCGATGGCCGTGTATGGCGTCTGTGGTTGACAGAAGCAGGGCGCTCGGCGCGTCAGGGCTCGAAGACCCGCATGAAGGAATTGAACGCGAAGCTGACCGAAGGCTTCACGGAAGCGGAGATCGACGTGGTGGCGCGGTGGCTGACCAGCCTGCAGACCAAGTTTCCGGTCGCTGATGAGCGCGACGAGTAGCGCTCATCAGCCAGCAGCCAATGCGCGAACTCACTGCTGAGCGACTTTGGAAAAATCCGGCTTGCGCTTTTCGGCGAACGCCGCCAATGCTTCCCTGGCTTCCGCGCTCGCCAGGCGCTCCTGAAACTTTGCACTCTCGCTGTCCATCTGCGCGACCAGCATCTCGGCCTTGCGCATGAGCGCTTTCATGGCGCCAAGCGAACCGGCCGGCTTGGCGGCGATACGTTCGGCCATCCGCCGAGCCTCGCCCCGGAGTTGGTCATTGGCGCAGACTTTGTTGGCGATGCCCCACGCCACAGCGGTTTGTGCGTCGAGCGGTTCACCCATCGCAAACATCTCGAACGCCCGGGCATGGCCGATGCGCAACGGCAGCAGATAGCTCGATGCCGCTTCGGGAACGAGCGCCAGATTGACGAAAGGCGTTATCAACTGCGCGTCCTGCGCAAGCAATACGTAGTCGCAATGCAGCAGCATGGTCGTGCCGACGCCAACTGCCTTGCCATTGACCGCGGCAACGATCGGCACTGTCGACTTGGCCAGGGCATGCAGGAACCGATGTACGTGGCGTTCGCTCGGGCCCTTTCCCGCCGCAATTGCCGCGAACTCACCCACATCGTTCCCTGCGGTGAACATGTCCCCATCTCCTTGCACCAGCACCACGCGTACATGGCTGGCGTGCTCGGCTTCTTCGATGGTGTCGGCCAGGGTGCCGTACATCTCGTTGGTCAGCGCGTTCTTCTTGTCCGGTCGGGCAAGCGTAATAGTCAGAACGCCGCCCGTCAGGTCGACTCGGATTTCCGGTGTCATGGTGGTCTCCATATGTTTAAGTTCGCATGCGAAGTATATAAATACTTTGCGTGCGAAGTAAACCGATGCGAGGGCGACATCCTGGCACCCATCGGCCGATTTTGTGCGATGACCGGATGGTCTGCGTCCTTGCTCCACCCGAGGTAGGCCGAATGCAGCACCAAAACTTGCAACTTGCAAGTTTCATTGCGTTGCATATACTTTCATAATGCTAGTAACTGAGCAGCGTGTCGGATTTCTTGTGTCCCGGGGACATACGCGCCGTCCATGCGACGTCGGTATTGGCAGCGTCGCTCAGATGCCGGTTTCGGGCCCTGGGGCCACCCATCACAACTCTTTCGCACCGTGCGTTGGCTGACGCGGAGGTGACCGATTGAAGCTGAATATTTGCCAGGAAGAATGCGATGAATGCAAGAGATGTCGTGCTGTGCCACCCCGTGCGCACCGCCATTGGCGCCTACAACGGCGCCTTTAAATCCATTCCAGCGACTGAGCTGGGTGCCACGGTGATCCGGGCGTCGGTGCAGGGCGCGGGAATCGACCCCGGCGCGGTTGGCAGCGTGATATTCGGCAATGTTGTGCAGGCAGGCAACCGGATGAACCCGGCCCGGCAGGCGGCCATTGGGGCGGGATTGCCAGTGTCGGTTCCCGCGATGACCGTCAACCGCGTATGCGGGTCGGGAGCGCAGGCCATTGCGACGGCCGCGGACGAGGTACGACTGGGCTATGTCGACATAGCCATCGCCGGCGGCATGGAGAATATGGACCGCGCACCCTATTTGATGTCCGCTGGCCGCTGGGGCCAACGCATGGGCGATTCGGTGCTGCATGACAGCATGCTGTACGACGGGCTGCACGACGCATTTTCCGGCGAGCATTCGGGGTGGCATACCGAGGACCTTGTCGCTCGTTACGCGCTCAGCCGCGAGGCGCAGGATCGCTGGGCCGAACGTTCGCAGAGGTTGTTCGCGCTGGCACAGGCCAAGGGCCGTTTTGCCGGCCAGATCGCTGGTGTGCCGGTCAAGGGGAAGGGGGGCACCACGCTGTTCGACGTGGACGAAGCCAACCGACCCGATACCAGCCTCGAAACACTCGGCCGCCTGAAGCCGGCGTTCCGTCCGGACGGCACCATCACCGCTGGCAATGCGCCCGGCCTCAACAGTGGGGCAGCGGCCATGATCGTTGCCGAGCGGTCGCTGGCCGAAAGCAAGGGGCTCTCCCCCATGGCGCGCCTGGTGGCATATGGGGTGGGCGCCGTGGAGCCCGGACTGTTCGGCCTTGGCCCAGTTCCGGCGGTGCGCCAGGCACTGCAGCGCGCCGGGTGGCAACTGGGCGATATCGATCGCATCGAGATCAACGAAGCCTTTGCGGCGGTGCCTCTGGCCGTTGCCGCCGAGCTTGGGTTGCCCCATGACATCATCAATGTTGACGGCGGTGCGATTGCGCACGGGCATCCGATTGGAGCGACCGGTGCCGTGCTGACGACGCGACTGTTGCATGCCATGCGCGCGGATGGCATCCGGCGCGGCATCGTCACGTTGTGCATTGGCGGCGGACAAGGCATTGCGCTGGCGCTCGAAGCGCTGGCCTAGCGAAAAGAACAATTCGGAAGATCAAATATGAACATCCAATACGTCGAAGTTCTGGTAATGGTGATGTGCAGCGGGGAGACGGCATGAAGATCCTGGTTCTCGGTGCCGGCGCCATGGGCGGCTACTACGGCGCGCGACTGATTGAAGCGGGTGCGGACGTCACCTTTCTGGTACGGCACGGACGCGCGCAGGCCCTGAAACGCAGTGGGCTGATTGTGCGTAGTGAACTCGGCGACTTCGAGCGCCAGGTCAGCACCGTTCAGGCCGGCGAACTCGATGCGACATACGACCTCGTCCTGCTCGCCTGCAAGGCTTATGACCTTGATGATGCGATCGCTGCGATCACACCGGCCGTTGGCCCCAGGACCGCGATATTGCCCCTGCTCAACGGGGTGGGTGCCTATGACCGGCTCGATCATTGCCTTGGCAGGGAGCGCGTGCTGGGTGGTGTGTCGTACATCGCAACAACGCTGGCCGCCGACGGAACCATTCTGCACGCTGGCCGCATGGACCGGTTGGTGGTTGGGGCGCGCACCGCGCAGATGTCGGCGCTCGCGACCGAGTTTCACGCGCTGGTGTCCAGGGCAGCCGGGACGCGCGAAATTTCGGGCGCAATCGATCAGGAGCTGTGGAACAAATGGGCCATGATTGCGGCGGGTGCCATCATGACGTGTCTGATGCGAGGGACCGTGGCGGACATCATGAGAACGCAGGACGGACGGCGCTTGATGCTTGAGGCGATGGCGGAGTGCCGTATCGTGGCGGAACTGTGCGGGCACGCGATCCCGGCACCCGTAGCCGAGGCCATTCAGACCCGTCTGCTGGACAGTTCATCGACGTGGGCGGCTTCGATGATGCGGGATATTGCCCAGGGCGCGCCGCGTATCGAAGCCGAAGCCATCGTCGGCGATCTGGTCGCGCGTGCTGCCGATCGCGGACGCGACCTGCCATTGAGCCGCGTGGCCTATTGCCACCTGCAGGTCTATGAGAACCAGCGTGCTTCGAAGCTGACCGCTGACTGATCCGGCGGCGCATTGCCACCGGGGCCTGACAGGCCCCGGCGCTACGTCATGGCCAACTAACAATTCTATTGCCCGGCAAGCTTGAGACTCTTGGCGATGCGGGTCAGCTTGGCGTACTCGTTGTTCAGGAAACCTTGCGCCTGCGCCATCGTCATTGGCTCGATCGCGCGCTGAAGGTTGACGGCGCGGCGGGTACGGTTCTCGGGGCTGGCCACCCAGGCGTTCATGGCATCCACCACGCGTGCTGTCACGGCGTCTGGGGTCTCCGGCGGTGCCAGCACGCCCGCCCACTGGCTATATTCGAAATCTGCCAGGTCCTTGCTTTCAGCCAGTGCGGGCACATCAGGCAATGACGGGTGCCGGGCCTTGCTGGCGACTCCGATCGGCTTGAAGCGGCCAGCCTTGATCATGCCGAAGGTTGGTCCGCCCATTGGCATGAAGGTCAGGTCCACCTGGGAGCCGGCGATGTCGCTGCTGACCGGGGCCGCGCCTTTGTAAGGTACCTCGAGGAAACGTACTCCGGTGCGGGCCTGGAAGTCGGCTCCGACCAGGTGGGGCGCCGAGCCGGGACCCCAATGCGCCAGTGACAGCGGACGGTTCTTCGGGTTCTTCGCGTAGGCAATGACCTCTTCGACATTCTTGAATGACAACGTGGGATTCGAGACCAGGATGAAGTCCGAAATACCGCTGAAGCCCGCCAGCTTGAACTTTTCCGGTGAATACCTGGCTGAGGCGATGGTGAGCGGTGCGACCAGGAAGTCGATGCCGGTCGTGCCCAGCAACGTATAGCCATCGCTGGCGCTGCGCAGCACGTTCATCGCGCAGATCGAGCCGCTTGCACCGGGGAGATTGTCGGCAACGACGCTTTGTCCGAGGCTTCGCTTCATCACGACGGATGCCGCCCGGATCGATTCGTCCGCCGGGCCGCCAGCGGGAAATGCGACCTTGATGATAATCGGCTTGCTGGGATATGGCTCCTGCGCCCGCAGCCATGATGGGGCAAGCAGGGCCGGCGCGGCACAGGCGGCCTGGAGCAGGCGCCGGCGCGAAAGCTGGATGGTCATGGTTGTCTCCTGGATGGATTCGGCGAGAAGGCATGCCGGCCATGAGTGTCTGCAGGCATGCCACTCGCACTGCCTCTGGTTGAGGTCTTGTTTGGGAGCGGTCTACTCGTAGACCACTGCGTACTTGATCGTCAACGTCGCGAACGCCTTGCCGATGTTGCCGACCGCAACCTCCCGCTGTGCAGGGTCCAGGGTGGCGGGCAGCACCAGCGTGGAGAGGATGCCCTGGTCCCCACGATCCTCGATGCGGATATCGACAAGGGGAACCGGTGCATCCGCCCTGACATCGGCAAGCATCTGCCGCTGCGCCCGGAGTACGGCGTCAGTGCGCAGCGTGTTCTTCTGGATCTTGCCAACGGCAGTCTTTGGAATGGTGTCGACCACATAGAACTGCTTGGGCACGGCGGCGCGTTCCGGGATCGCCTCATAGGCGTAGTGCTTGATGCGGCCAATCGGGTAGGTGCTGCCCGGCTTGAGCGCGATATAGGCCACCGGCAACTCCCCGGCATGCGCATCCGGCAGACCCACTGCAGCGGCGTCGAACACCTCGGGGTGCCGGTACAGCGCCTCTTCGATCATGCGCGGATCGATGTTGTTGCCGCCACGGATGATCAGGTCCTTTGCGCGGCCGGTCAGCCAGAAGTAGCCATCGTCGTCCGCATAGCCCAGATCGCCAGTGTTGAACCAGCCGCCCTCGAACCAGATGCTCTTGTTCTGCTCCGGGTTCAGGTAGCCAGAAAAGATGTTGGGCCCGCGCACCACTACGATGCCAGGCTCGCCTGGCGCGCATTCGCGCTGGATGTGTCCACCTGCAGCCTTGACGACTTTCATCTCCTGGTATGCCATGGGCAACCCGATGGAGCCGATGCGTCGCTCGCCGTAGCGCGGATTGGTAGCGCTCAGTGCCGTGCCTTCGGTCAAGCCGTAGCCTTCGAAGATCATCGCGCCGGTCTTCTGCTCGAACGTCTCGGCGACGGCTACCGACAGCGGCGCCGTACCGCAGCTCGCCGCCTTGAGAGAACTGATGTCGGCATCGCCAATCGGAATATTCAGCGCCATGTTCACCACGCTCGGCACCATGCCCAGCGCCGTGACCCCGAAGTGGTCGACAATCTGCCAGAGATTGCGGATCACGGACGGATCGCGCCAGCCGCTGGACGTCAGCAGCACCACCGATGCGCCGCGCGCCAGTGGCATGAGGCAATTGGTGAGCACGCCCGTGACATGGAACATCGGTACGCCGCAGACGCGGACATCGTCTGGCTGGACGTCGATCTGCATCGCGCTTATCCAGGCCATGGCCACTTCGTTGCCATGGGTGTGGAGCGCAAGCTTGGGCGTGCCAGTGGTGCCGCCGGTATGGAACATCGAGGCGGTATCCTGCGGTGCGAAGACGCGCTTGCTGTCGAGCACCTCGCCCTGGAAGCGGGAGATACTGGCATCGAGGTCGACAATTCCTTCCTCGCTTGCCGTGCCACCGCCGGACTTGATCCAGTGCCGCACGTCGGGCAATTCGCGCCGCACCAGCATGGCCTTGTTCCACGCCTCGATATCCGCGTCGGGACCATAGGCAATCACCGCCTTGGCGCCGGCGTTACGCAGCAGTGCTGCAATGATTTCCGGTTCCAGCATCCAGTTGACGGGGCAGGCAATGCCTGTTGCCTCGCTGCCCCAGAGCGCGTACTGAGACTCCGGCGTGACCGGCATCAGCACCCCGATGACATCGTCGGGCCCCAGGCCCAGCGAGTGCAGCAGGTTGGCGGTCTGTGTAATACGCCCGAACATCTGGGCATGGCTGATGGTGACCGCCTTGCCCAGTTCGTCTCCGGAGGCGAAATAGTGCAGGGCGGGCGCTTCGGGCGCACGGTCACGCGCCAGGCGCAGCAGATCGTAGGTGCTGTGCGGCAGTTGACGGTCCGCAAGCGGCGTCTGTCCGAATCGCCGGATATCGGCGAGCGACTTTACCTGGAGTCGCGGGTGGTAGGGATCTGCCGGATCGACAGCATGGCCCGGATCGGCGCTGGCCTTCGCCCATGTATTGAACTGGGTCATGGTCAGGTTCCCTGGTAGACCGGGCGGCGCTTGTTCAGGAATGCCTCGCCGCCTTCGTGCATGTCGTTGGTGCTGAACAGCGTGGCAAAAGCAAGCTGCTCCATCATCAGCGCCGTTTCGAGACTTGCGTCCTGGCCGTTGTTGATCATCAATTTGGCCATGGCGATGGAGTGCGGCGAGCGCTCGGCGATACGATGCACGTAGGCTTTCGCCTCCTCCAGCACCTGGCTGGCGGGCACCACCTTGTTGACGAGTCCAATGCGGTAGGCCTCGTCCGACTTGATGATCTCGCCAGTAAAGATCATCTCCTTGGCGCGTGTGGCCCCCACCAGGCGGGTCAGGCGTTGGGTGCCTCCGCGCCCCGGAATCAGGCCTACGTTCGTTTCGGTCTGGCCGAGCAGGGCGTTGTCCGCGGCAACGCGCAGGTCGCACGCCATGGCCAGCTCCAGGCCGCCACCAAAGCATGGACCTGCGATGGCTGCAACCACGGGGACCGTGCTGTTGTGAATCAGCGCCCATAGGTCGGGCGCACCACTGGTCGGGACGAATGCCTCGATCGGGCGGCGTGCGAGCATCTCGGGAATGTCGCCCCCGGCCACGAACGCCTTGGTGCCCCCCCAGAGGACGATGCCGCGCACGGTACGGTCGGCCATCAGCGACGACAGCGCCGCGTACAGGTCAGAGCGAAGCGTCGTGTTGAGCGCGTTGTACTTCTCCAGCCGGTTCATGGTGACGACGGCGCAGGGGCCGTCACGGTCGACGAAGACGGTGTCGTACTCCGTGATATTGCTCATCTGGTGTCTCCTGTTTGTCGTTCGATCTTCTTTCGCGATCTTTTAGTGGATGAACTCGAAGAGCCCGGCTGCGCCCATGCCGCCGGCGGCGCACATGGTTACGACGCCATACCTGGCCTTGCGGCGACGCCCTTCCAGCAAGATGTGGCCCACCTGGCGAGCGCCAGTCATTCCGTACGGGTGTCCAATGGCGATGGCGCCGCCGTTGACGTTCACGCGCTCCAGGGGCAGGCCCAACTGGTCGATGCAATACAGCGCCTGGCAGCCGAAAGCTTCGTTGAGTTCCCACAGGTCGATGTCGTCGACGTTGAGCTCGTTGCGCTCCAGCAGGCGCGGAACCGCCTTGACCGGGCCGACGCCCATTTCGTCCGGCTCCACCCCGGCGGTGGCCAGGCCTACAAAATACCCAAGGGGTTCGAGGCCGCGCCGTTCGGCTTCACGTTCGGACATCACCACGAGTGCCGCGGCGCCGTCCGAGAGCTGGCTCGAATTGCCGGCGGTCACCTGGTAACCGTCTCCCTTCACGGCGGGCAATACGCGCAGCTTTTCCAGCGTGGTGTCAGCACGGACACCCTCGTCGGCTTCAAGCAGGAACTCCACCGCGGAAGTCTCGCCGGTCTCCTTGTTTGTCACCGATTTCATCGATGCAAGCGGCACGATCTCGTCGGCAAAGCGGCCTGCCTTCTGTGCCTCGACAGTCAGCAGTTGGCTACGCACCGAAAACTCGTCGGCGCGCTCGCGCGACATGTCATAGCGTTTGGCCAGGATTTCCGCGGTATCGATCATATGCAGATAGACATCCGGACGATTCTTTGCCAGCCAGGCCTCTTGCTGGGCGACCTTCAACGTGACTGGCTGCGACAGGCTGATGGATTCGACACCGCCCGCCACCATCACCGGCACCTTGTCGATCAGGACCCGCTGCGCGGCAAAGGCAACCGCCTGCAGCCCGGACGCGCAGAAGCGCGTGAGCGTGGTGCCGCTCACCGACACAGGCAGTCCTGCGCGGATGCCTCCCGCACGGGCAACGTTGCCGCCGGTGGCGGCGATGGGTTGGCCGCAGCCAAAAATGATGTCCTCGACTTCTCCGCCGTCGATACCCGCGCGCTGGACGGCGTGCTGGATGACATGGCCTGCCATGGTCGCCCCGTGGGTCATGTTGAACGCGCCTCGGCTGGCTTTGCCGATAGGGGTGCGGGCATACGAAACGATTACTGCGCGAGACATGAGCTCTCCTTCGTGTGGATGGATATTGACGTTCGTGGCTGGTTCAAGAATCGATATAGACAGCGGATACATTTGGAGGCAAATCAGGAGCATCAGAGGCTCAGAGCCGCAGTGGCCGCCCAGCCTCATTTTTGACTGCTGCGGTCTCCATGTGTATCCACTGTCTACATGCTAGGTGGGCGATCTTGATCGCGTCAAGAACTCGTGTGGTCGGTTCGGGTATACCTGCGTAGCGATGCCTTGACGGTTTTCAGGTAGTTCACTAGCATGTAGACACTGACTATATTGGCGTGGCAAGGGAGGCAAGAGGAAGGGCAAAAAGGGCCCCCTCTGAAGCGCGCTCAGCGAAACTATCGAATCGAGGGAATGATCTGCTGCAATGCCGATGGGGCTACGTTTGCGCGGCGCTGCGTGGCTTCGCTTTCGGCTTGCTTGCGGCGGTGGTCGTTGCGACTGCCGCCGCTTTTTTCTTGCCTGCGGCCAGCAGGCCGGTCAGCACAAACTGCTGTACGCTCTGCCGCCATTGTGCGAGTGCGACCTTCGGCCGCGGGCTCGGTCCGGTCGGCTTCGCACTGAAGAACATGCTGACGCCGTGCATGGCCGACCACGCGCAGCGCACCATCATGTCGTCGAACTGCTCCGCCAGATGGTTCTCCCGGAAGTAGTCCTGGACTGCGCCAGACAACAGCTGATAGGAAGCGTTGCCTGCTTCGAGCAGCTCGGGGTACCTTTCCTTCTCTTCGATCTGCGGTCCGAACATCAGGTAGAAGAGGGCGGGCTGCTTGACGGCGAACTCGATATAACCGTCCATCACGGTGAGCAGCCTCGTCTCGGCAGTCATCTCAGGGGACAGTCGGGCGCGACGCACGGCAACCAGTTCACGAAATCCTTCGGCGGCGATGGCCGCCAGCAACCCTTCCTTGTCGGCGAACTGATTGCGCGGCGCGCCGTGGGAAACCCCCGCAAGCTTGGCTGCGGAGCGCAGTGTCAGTCCGTGGACACCCTTGTCGGCCAGGATTTCCCTGCCGCAGCGGATCATTTCTTCCCGCAGGTTGCCATGGTGATAGCTTTGGCGGGCCGGCCGGGTCGTGGAAGTGGTCATGAATGCGGGTCGCGGTGTCGTCAGGCCTCCATATTAGCGCCAACCAACGTGTTCCCAATCAATCTCAGGCGGATTCAGCAGGAGCGACGGCAGCGCCCTGGATGCCATGCCGGTCCAGCGCTTGCGCAACCATGCCGGAAGCTTTCATCGACTCGACGAAGTCCGAGAGAAAGCGGGCAGCTTGTTCGCCCCGGGACTTGGGGACGCCCATCGCCTGGCGAATGACCATGAATCGCTCGTTGAGGAGCCTGTAGCCGGGAACGCCGGCGATGTCGGCTTCGAGTTGTTGCTTTACGCCCGCGGCAACGTCAAGTTTTTCCTCCAGGAAGAGCTTCACCACGGTAGGTGAAGTCGGCGCCCTCACGATCTCTGCCTGCTTGAGTTCGCGTGTCAGGAACAGGTCATAGGCACTGCCTTTCCCAACCACCACGCGCGTGCCGGCGCGGTCCACGTCGGCGTTGGCATGCACTGGCGAATCGTCAGACACCAGGTAGTACCCTTCGATAAGAACATAGGGCGAAGTGAATGCGATGCTTGCTCCACGCTTGGGATCGATTGCGAAAAAGCCTACATCAGCCTCTTCGTTGCTCACGACATCTACGGACTTGCCCGCCGCATCGACAACGACGAGTTCGAGCTCAACCCCCAGTCGTTCAGAAAGGGCCTTGGCCAGGTCAACCGAGACGCCCCCGGCGCTGCCGTCAGCTTGGCGGTTGGCGAGAATTGGGTTCCCCAGGTTAATGGATGCGCGCAGTACGCCTGTGGGCGCAAAGGCTTGGAGGATGGCCTTGTCTACAGTCATGTGTTTCCCCGCGGTTCGTTAAGGTTCGAGAATCTGAGTGATTTTGGCTAGCGCAGTCAGCGTATGGTCCAGGTGCTCGCGCAGCGCTTGTGACGCGTCTGCGTTGCGCTGTTGCTCGAGCAAGTCCAGCAGATGCAGATGCTGCTTTGCGTGCTCTTCGTAGCGAGCGCGATCGCGCATCGAGCGGTAGGACAACAGGCGGCGCACGCGATTGACCCGGCGAATGGAATCGATGAAGAATGGATTGCCGGACGCCTCGACCAGAGATTCGTGGAATCGCACACCCCGGTCATGGAGTTGGTCCGCCGTATCCGTCTCGATACCACCTTCGAGCAGGTGAAGTTCCGCCGCACGCAGCCTTTCGATGACACGGGCATCGATTCTATACCCCGGCTCAAGCAGGGCTGCCGGTTCCAGTGCGAGCCGCATGCGGTAAGACTGCAGCAGAGAGTCGGGCGTGGTCAGCATGGCGGAGAAAGACCAGCCATAGCCGGGCTTCCTTTCTCCCCAACCCTCTTGCGTGATGCGCTTGAGCACGGCATTGAGTTGCGTGGCAGTGAGCGCATACCGAAGCTTGATGGTTTGCTCGGAAACTTCCATCGGTAGCGATCCTTGCAGGAGGTCATCTGCAATCTGGAAGTACGCCGCGCTGACGGGATCTGCCTTGGCGATGCCCAGTTGCGAAGCAAGCTCGGCCGCGGGCGTTGCGACAGGGCGCGCGAGAAAGAACCCACGGTTTTTCTCGCGCGTCAGGATGCCTTTTTCATGGAGCAGAGCCAGTGCTTCATTGACTGGCGTACGCGATACGCGCAACTTGTCAGCCAGCATTTGTGCCCGCATATGAGCGCCCACCGGCAACTGCTCGGTTTGAATCAGCTCGACGATTTGCGTTGCAATGGACCTGTCGTGGTTCATGGTTTCTAGCCCCCGTCGGGGCCGCGCCGCTTATGCAGCCGAGGCGGTGACTCCCTGGCGTGCCAGCGTTTTCTGGAGAATCGATGGAATGACACCCCCGCGCTGGAGCAGTTCGACCTCAAGTCGAGTCTCTACCGCAGCGGTGGCCTCAAAAGCTTCCTCGGTTCCGTCTCGCCGGATGATACAGACTGGCACCTTGCATCTTGGCGACAGGGCCTGTGGGTCTGCGCTCACATGGACCTGATCGCCTGGTTGGATGTCCAGCGTCTGCGGGTTCACGCCCGTGGGCATGCGCAGCGGCAGAATGCCCATGCCGATGAGATTGGAACGGTGGATTCGCTCAAAGCTTACCGCAATCACGGCGCGGATCCCCAGAAGGCGCTGCCCCTTGGCCGCCCAGTCGCGTGATGAGCCAGTGCCATAGCGCTCGCCGGCAATCAGGACGACCGAGTCGCCATCGGCACGGTAACGTTGCGCCACTTCAAAAATTGGCGCGATTTCTCCGCTTGGAACGTGCACCGTGTGAGCAGTGGGTACTTCGGGCTGCAACAGGTTGACGAGCGTCTTGTTATAGAACGCCGCGCGCATCATCACTTCCCAGTTGCCGCGGCGCGAGGCGAATACATTGAGATCATCACGGTCATCGCCCCGACCCACCAGGAAGTCAGCCACGAAGCTGTCTTTGGGAATGGCGCTGGCTGGGGAGATGTGGTCGGTCGTCACGTCGTCGCCGAGCACCAGAAGGGGCCATGCGTTGTAGTCGCCGAGTTGCGAACCTTGGTCCAGCGCGGCAAATGGCGGGCGACGCAGCGCGGTAGAACCTTGATCCCACGGATACTGGGCCGTATCCGGCGAGGGCAGCGCCGCCCAGATGGGGTTCTGGGATGCAATGGCGAACGCACGCTGATAGTCGGTCGGATCCGCACCCAGGGCCAGGGATGCGGCAATTTCCTCGCGCGTCGGCCACAGGTCCTTCAGGAAGACCGGCGTGCCGTTCGGGGCCGTCTGGACGGGTTCGCGGCTCAGGTCACGCTCGGCGTCGCCTGCCAGTGCGAAGGCCACCACCAGAGGCGGCGACATGATAAAGCCGAGATTGAGGTCAGGATGAATCCGGCCAGGGAAATTGCGGTTACCCGACAGCATTGCCACGGGCCATGCCGAGCCATCAGTGATGGTTTCGCGGATCTCCGGCGTCAAGGGTCCCGAGTTGCCGATGCATGTCGTGCATCCAAAGCCGACGATATCGAAGCCTACGGACGAGAGGTCTTCGGTCAGCCCGCTTCGTTGCAGATAGTCGGCAGCGGCGGGCGACCCCGGGGCGAGGGACGTCTTGATCCATGGCGCCACGGTCAGGCCGAGTGCACGCGCCTTGCGGGCGACCAGGCCTGCGGCCACCAGGAGGGCGGGGTCCGACGTGTTGGTGCAACTTGTGATGGCGGCAATCGCCACCGGATAGCGTGGCATGCCGTGATGCTTGCCAGGATTCGCGACCGGGAATCTTGCCAACGCCGTGGCAGTGTCTGTGTAGGAAAGGAGATCCTGAGGCCGGCGCGGGCCGGCAATATGCATGCCGATACTTGCCAGGTCGACTTCAATGGTGCGCGTGTAGCGCGGTGAGGCATCGGCGTCGAACCAAAGGCCCGTGCGTTGCGCGTACTCTCGGGTCAGATCGATGGCGGCTGTAGCTCGTCCGGTCGTGCGCAGATAGTCCAGCGTCTGGTCGTCGATCGGGAAGAAACCCGAGGTTGCCCCATATTCGGGCGCCATGTTGGCTACCACGGACCGGTCTCCCGCAGTGAGCGTCGAAACGCCGGGGCCGAAGAACTCCACAAACTCCCCGGATACACCAATCGCGCGCAGCCGTTGCGTAACGGTCAGGGCCAGGTCAGTGGCCAACACTCCCGGTTGCAGCGCATTGGTCAGGCGTACCCCGATGACATCGGGAATGCGCTGCATCACTGGCATGCCGAACATCACTGTCTGCGCTTCAAGACCACCTACGCCCCAGCCCAGCACGCCAATTCCATTGATCATTGGCGTGTGGCTATCTGTGCCGATAAGCGTGTCAGGCACGGCCCACAGTTGGCCATCTCGCTGCTGCGTGGTCACCACAGTGGCGAGCTGCTCAAGGTTGATGGTGTGCATGATGCCCGTGCCCGGCGGATGAATCCGCACGCCTTTCAATGCCTTGGAAGCCCAGCGCAGGAAGCTGTAGCGCTCTGCATTGCGCTGGCTCTCGATCTTCAGGTTCTCGCTGGCCGCGTCGGGACGGGCAAATGCTTCGACGGCCAGTGAATGGTCGACGGACGAATCGACAGGCAGCACCGGATTGAGGGCAGTCGGGTCAGCGCCGGCCTCTGCCAGTGCATCGCGCATGGCCGCGATATCTACCAGCGCGGGAGTGCTCGTGGTGTCGTGCATCAGCACGCGACTTGGCTGGAATGCAATCTCCGCCTCGCTCGTGCCAGTTTGCAGCCACGCGACGATGCCCGCGATGGCCGCAGCGCGTTCTTCGCCATCGGTGTTGCGGGTCACGTTCTCCAGCAAAAGCCGCAAAACCACGGGTAGCCGGGGCAGGGAGTCTCCGAGCATGCGCGGCAGGTCGACATAGCTGTATGTGCTGTCGGCAGCGCAAAACTGACTGACGGTGGGGGTGTAGGTGTTTTCCATAGGCTTTACTTTGCATGTGTTTACGTCAAAATGCAATCAAGTGGAAACCCCAATCAGCCACGTAAAACAAGGAGACAGCACGTGAATCCATCCCCTTTGCACCCTGAATCCATGCCCGATCTGACACGTCGTCGCCTCCTGAGTGGGGCGGTCGCCGTGTCGGCTGCCTCTGCCGTTGCGGCCATTTCGGCATTGGGCTTGAGCACGACCGCTGCCCATGCCGCGGACCAGGGACGCAAATCGTCATCAAAAGGAAAAAGCATGACTGCCAAGTACGCCTATGTTGGATCGAGAACCACCCGCGAGCGCAATGCGCGAGGTGAGGGCATCAGCGTTTATCGTATCGATGCGCAAACAGGTGCGCTGCAGCTCACGCAACTGGTCAAGGACCTGGTCAACCCGTCATTCCTGGCATTGAGCAGCAACGGTGAGCGGCTCTATACGGTCCATGGCGACCTCAGCGATATCAGCGCGTTCGCGGTCGACAAGACCACGGGCAAGCTCGAATTCATCAACCGCCAGAGCACGCAGGGCAAGAATCCTGTGCATCTGGCCATCGATCCCACCGGCAAGTACATCGTAGTCTCGAACCACATCGGCGCCAGCCTCGCCGTGCTGCCGCTGCAGGCTGACGGATCGCTTGGTGAGCTGACCCAACTTGTGAAACTCGATGGTCCGGTCGGTCCTCACCGGGTTGAGCAGAAGCAGGCCAAGCCACACTTCAACCCCTTCGATCCGAGTGGGCAATATGTGGTGGTTCCTGACAAGGGCCTCGATCGCACGTTCTCGTTCCGCTTTGCGGACGGCAAGCTATCGCCGGCGTCGCCAAGCTTCGTCGAATCGCGTGAAACCTCGGGCCCACGTCATATTGCATTCCACCCGAATGGCAAGTTCGGTTATGTCGTCAACGAACTCGATTCGACGGTCACTACCTACGCCTACGAGGGGGCGACGGGCGCGCTGAAGCCGCTGCAAATCGTCTCGACGCTACCCGACACATTCACCGGCAACAGCCGCGCTTCGGAAATTGAAGTCGACGTTACTGGGCGCTTCGTCTATGCGTCGAATCGCGGATACGACAGCATCGCGATCTTCCATATCGACCCGAAAAGCGGCCATCTCAGCTTTATCGAAGCCGCGCAGTCGCAAGGCAAGACCCCGCGCTTCTTCGCTACGGCGCCGGGCGGCCGCCACATGTATGTGCTCAACGAAGATAGCGATTCGATTGTCGTGATGCAGATCGACCAGGCTAGCGGTCGACTCAACCCGACGGGTTTCAGCGTGCAGTCGGGCAGCCCGGTTTGCATGGTCTTCTCTGTGTAAAGCATTAACCGGTTGTCCATCATGCAGCAAACCACCACCGCACAGCAGGGCATAGACGAGCGCGCAGTCGTCAGGAAAATTACCTGGCGAATCATCCCGTTTGTCTTTGTTCTTTACATCATCTCGTATCTGGACCGCGCCAACATCGGCTACGCAGCGCTCCAGATGAACAAGGAACTGGCGCTGTCCAGCGAGGCATTCGGCTTCGTGTCGGGCATCTTCTTCATTGGGTACTTCCTGTTTGAAGTGCCCAGTAACGTGATGCTGAACCGGTTCGGCGCGCGGCGCTGGATTGCGCGGATCCTGGTCTCGTGGGGTGTCATTGCGGTGGTCAGCGCGTTCGTGCAGACGGCCGAGCAGCTCTACATATTGCGCTTCCTGTTGGGCGTGGCGGAGGCGGGCTTCTTCCCCGGGATCATCGTCTATCTGACGTACTGGTTCCGGGCGAAGGAACTGGCCACCACGGTTGCGCTGTTCACGGCCGCGATTCCGGTGTCGTACATCATCGGCGCACCGCTGAGCACCTGGATCATGGACAACGTGCATTGGCTGCAATGGAGCGGCTGGCGCTGGATGTTGCTGCTCGAGGGCGCCCCCGCGGTGCTGGGCGGGGTACTTTGCTACTTGTACCTGACAGACCGCCCGGCCGATGCACGCTGGCTGACCGATGCCGAGAAGCGCTGGCTGGGCGACGAACTGGAGCGTGACCGGAAGGCGCGCCCGGAGGCCGTGCACATGAGCACGCTGAAGGTGATGCAGAACCCGAAGGTGCTGTACCTCGCGTTTATCTACTTCGTCTACCAGTGCGGCAGCCTGGGCGTCGGGTACTGGATGCCGCAGATCATCGCCGGCTTCTCGTCATCGCTGACGCATACGCAGGTCGGCTTTATCGCCATGGCACCGTATCTGTTCGCCACCGTGATGATGATTCTCTGGTCGCGCAGTTCGGACCGTCGCAATGAACGTCGGCTCCATTCGGCACTGCCTTTGGCCGTAGCCGCGGTGGCACTGATCGGTGCGGGTATCGTCAACAATCCCTATGCCGCCATTGGGTTGATCAGTCTGAGTCTTGCGGGACTGTACGCATTCAAATCACCTTTCTGGGCGCTGCCGACACTTTTCCTTAGCCGCTCCACGGCGGCTGTGTCGATTGCCGTCATCAACTCCATCGGCAACCTTGGCGGATTTGTCGGGCCGTTTGCCATCGGATATATCAAAGGGCAGAGCCACAGCGCATCTCTTGGCCTGCTGTTCCTGGCGGGTTTGCTCGTGATCTCGTTCCTGATGACGTTCTTCATTCGCATCACCGAGCACCGTCCGGTCGATCCGGCGTCCGCGCCGGTAAGACACAGCCACTAGCCCCAATTTCCTTTCCCAACCGCGTTGGTCTGGTGCCCTTTCCGAAGGGT
The DNA here is from genome assembly GCF_057315035.1 of Cupriavidus sp. NCBI lineage: Bacteria > Pseudomonadati > Pseudomonadota > Betaproteobacteria > Burkholderiales > Burkholderiaceae > Cupriavidus > Cupriavidus sp. The sequence continues at coordinate 54,363 of NZ_DBHKYV010000014.1, forward strand.
GCCGGGCGGCGCTCATCCATAAGAAATAGCAAGAGGAGACAAATGAAACGAGCAGGCTTGCTTGCAGCATCGCTGGTCAGCAGCGCCGCCTATGCGCAATCCGGGGTCACGCTCTACGGAGTGGCCGACGTCGGCATCGAGTATGCAAACCACGTCCGCACGACTAGCGGCGGCAATTCCGTCGTGCGGATGCAGCCTGGCAACCAGTCCGGCTCGCGGTTCGGCATCCGGGTTGTCGAAGACCTGGGCGCCAACTGGCGTGCGATTGCAAGGCTGGAAAACGGTACCAATCTCGATACCGGCACCTTGGCGAACGGCACGGGCTCGACGCAGCGGCTTTTCGGGCGCAGCGCGTATGTCGGGCTGGAAGGGCCGTACGGCAACCTCACGCTGGGCCGGCAGGACGCACCCATCTACGACTTTGCGAAGACCTATGACCTGCTTGGCGTATCGGCGCGCTACTCCATCACCTCGATGGATCCGGTGTTCGCGCAACGCATCGACAACTCGGCCAAGTACCTCGGAAAGTTTGGCGGCCTGACGGTCGAGACAAGCTACAGCACGGCCTGGGACACGGGCTATGGCGGCGAGGTGCCGGGCGCAATTCGCGCGGGCCGGCAGATCGGCGGTCAACTCGCGTACGAGTCCGGCGGCATGGGCATGGCGGTGACATATGACCAGACGCAGGGCTCGACAGCTGCATCCAGCAGCCTGTCGAACCGGAACCTGGCGTTTGGCGCGATTGGCTCGTTCGGGGCGGCAAAAGTCGTGGCCGGGTATCGCTGGAACCGGTCCGAGTATGGCGGCACAAACGGCAGCACGGCGCTAACACCGCAGCAGCGCACGGACATGTACTGGCTCCAGGCGAGCTACAACCTCACGCCGGCGTTCTCGCTGACTGGCGGCGCGTTCTACACGAACAATCGCGCCAACGATCAGGACCCCTGGCTCTTTATCGCATTGGCCGACTACGCGCTCTCCAAGCGCACAGACATCTATTTCACTGCGGCCTACGCACGTAACCGTAACGGTTCGGCCCTGGCCGTGGGCTCGGGCAACACGGTACAGGCTGGTGCCAACCAGACTGGCGTGCTGCTTGGCATGCGTCACAAGTTCTGAGAACGAAAAGGAGACATCATGGAATTCCGTACTACCAAGCGTCTGTTCCAGTGTTTGACCGCGGCAGCCCTTGTCACCGGTGCGGGTGCGGCGACAGCGCAAGCTGGTGCCTATCCTTCTCGACCGGTGACCATTGTCGTGCCGTTCTCGGCCGGTGGTGGCGTTGATGCAATGGCGCGGGTCCTGGCTGAAAAGCTGCGCACCGTGCTCGGCCAGTCGGTCGTGGTAGATAACAAGGGCGGCGGCAGCGGCATGATCGGCGCGCAGGCAGTCGTAAAGGCTCCGGCGGACGGCTACACACTTCTGATGGGGTCGGCCGGCGAGACGGCGATCAATCCGTTCGTCTTCAAGAAGCGCATGCAGTATTCGCCGCAGACCGACCTCATGCCCATCAGTCTTGTCGTGAAGGTGCCCAATGTGGTGGTGGTCAACCCGGCGCTGCCGTACAAGACAGCCGACGAGCTCGTAGCGTACGCGAAGGCCAACCCGGGCAAGGTGCGCTATGGCACCAGCGGTGTCGGTAACCCGCAGCATCTGTCTGGCGAGTTGATGGCACGACAGGCGGGCATCCAGATGACTCACGTGCCGTACCGTGGCGCGTCCAACCAGTTACTCGATGTCGTCGGCGGCAATATCGAGATGACCTTCGTGAGCCTGGCTGGCGCGCGTCAATTTATCAAGGACGGCAAGGTACGAGCTATCGGCATCACGTCTCAGGGTAAGAGCGCATTGGCGCCCGACATTCCGGCAATCTCCGACTCGACGAGCTTGAAAGGCTACAGTCTTGAGAACTGGTTTGGCTTGTTCGCACCCAAGGGGACGCCTGCACCGGTGATTGCCCGTTTGAATGCCGCTGTTGTTGAGGCGCTGAAAGATCCTGCCGTGGCGACCAGGCTAAAGGACCTCGGCGGAAATCCCAGCCCCATGACCCCGGAGCAGTTCAGCGCGTTCATCCAGCAGGAGTCCGTCAAGTTTGGACGCATCGTGGAAGAGGCGAAGATCACGCCAGAGAACTGATGGGGCAGGGTGGTGGCACGGTGCGCCGCCAGGCAGAACCGGATCGGTGCCTGCGGTGGTGGGCATCTTCCGGTCTCGATCGAAGGATGCCGCATAAAGCACTGCAAAAGCCCCGTTTCAAAATGCAAAATAGGCACCCCGGGCAATTTCACCGATGCTTGCGTCTCAAAGCGCGCCGACCATGGTTCGGCGCCACCACAGGAGACAAGGCATATGATGCAATCGCGCACTGTCGGCGATGTCAAGGTCACCCGCATTCTCGAATATGCGGGCCCGACGCACGATCCGGCATTCCTCTTCCCGGATATCGACCGCGGCGTGCTCGACGCCAATGCCGATCTGATGGCACCCCACCATTGGATTCCGCACATGAACAAGCTGATCGTCACGATCCAGTTCTGGGTGGTGCATGCGGGCAGCAATATCATTGTGGTCGATACGGGCGTTGGAAACTTCAAGCCGCGCGCGGGTATTGCGCGGATGAACATGCTCAATACACTGGTGCGCGAATGGATGATTGCCGCCGGCGCTCCGCCGGAGAAAGTCACGCATGTTGTCATGACGCATCTGCACGCCGATCATGTCGGCTGGAATACCACGTGGCAGGACAATCGGTGGGTACCCACGTTTCCCAATGCACGCTACTACCTGCCGAAGGATGATTTTGTCTTCTGCAGGGACGGCCGCAACAAGGAACCCGGCGTGGTGGACGTATTCGGCGAATCGTTCTTCGACAGCGTGATGCCGGTGGTCAATGAAGGGCTGGCAGAGACGATCGAGCCGGGGCACGAAGTCGCCGGCTGCCTGCAAGTGGAGCCAGCGTCGGGCCACAGCCCTGGCCAGGTGGTATTCCGCGTGCGCTCACAAGGCGAGGAAGCGGCTTTTTGCGGCGATATTCTGCACAGCCCCATCCAGATCGTGCGCCCCGATGTGAACTCCGGGTATTGCATCCGCCCCGACCTGGCGCGCGACACCCGGCTGGCGTTCCTGAACAATGCGGCCGACACCGGCGCACTGATCCTTCCCGTGCATTTTGGCGAACCATACTGCGGCTACGTGCGACGCCAGGGGCAGGGGTTCCGGTTCGAGCCCGCTACCTGGTAATCCCTGCTGCATCGGGCAACAGGTGGCCGCCGGCGTCCACGCAAATGGCGGCCTGTGGCTTGCCGATCGCGGCTATGATCAAGGCTTGACCGACGCGCCCCGACATTTGCATGGCAGTACCTTTCGACATCACCGATTTTCGCCTGTTCGTCAACGTTGCGGAAACAAGCAGCCTGACGCGTGGCGCCGAGCGATCTTTCCTGTCGGTGCCTGCGGTCAGCAATCGGATCAAGAATCTTGAAGACACGCTTGGCGTGCGTCTGCTTGAGCGATCGTCACAGGGCGTGACGCTGACCGCCGCGGGCGAGGTCTATCTGCAGCATGCGCGCGTGGTACTGGCGGAACTGGAACGGCTGACGGGCAATCTCCAGCCGTTCACGACGGGGCTGAGCGGGCAAGTCAAGCTGGTGGCCAACACCACGGCCATTACCGAGTATCTTCCGCCCGTGATCGGGGACTACCTTGCCACCCATCCCGATGTGCGTATTGAGGTCAGGGAGCGCCTGAGCGACGATATCGTCAGGCTGGTAAGGGAAGGTGGCGCCGATCTGGGCATCATCTCCGGCAATGTGCCAACGGCTGGCCTGCAGGCCGTGCCGTTCGTCAAAAGCGCGCTGATTCTGGTTGCGCCGCTGGGGCACCCATTGCTGGCGAATCCCGACGTGTGGTTCGAGCAGGCATTGGACTTTGCCTTCGTGGCATTGCTTGAAGGCAGTGTGTTCCAGATGTTCCTGACACGCGCCGCCGGTGCGGTGCACAAGCCGATGACGGTTCGCGTCCATGTGGCAAGTTATGACGCCATGTGTCGCATGGTGGCCGCCGGGGCCGGCATTGCCATCATGCCCAAGGCGGCGTTTGCCCGTCTGAAGGGCCAACAGCAGATTGGCGCGTGCAACCTGCACGATGACTGGGCCGTGCGCACGTTTCAGCTTTGCGCGCGGGACCTCGATGGGCTGTCGAGCTTCGCGCGCGAGTTCGCGAACCGGCTGATCGAGCGCTACGCGCCGGACGCACGCGCAACCTGATTCCTTCGCTGTACACCATCCCTCTTGCCAGTAGACACCGGACGCTTCATCGGCGTAATACCGGCGCTACAGCGTGTGTCATCGGCATGACACTGGCGTCGCCATACGTTCTGTAAAACACACCCTCTTAAGCAAGCCCTAAGGGCGCTTGTCAATCGCGAAATTGTGGGTCCGATTCCTACATGGCAACCTGAGCTCATCGGACATCCACCTTCGCAAATCATGATCGACAAGCTCTACGAAACAGCACGCGACGCCGTCAGCGATATTGCCGACGGCGCCACTATCGCCATCGGCGGCTTCGGTGGCGCGGGCATGCCCGACGAACTCATCGACGCGGTGATCGAGCAGGGCGCCAGGGATCTCACGGTGGTCAGCAACAACGCCGGCAACGGCGACACCGGCCTGGCGGCACTGCTCAAGGCGCGCCGCGTGCGCAAGCTGCTGTGTTCGTTTCCGCGCCAGCGTGACGCGCATGTATTCGAATCCCTCTACCGAGCCGGCGAGATCGAACTGGAAGTGGTGCCGCAAGGCACGCTTGCCGAGCGCCTGCGCGCGGCCGGCTGCGGGATTGGCGGCTTCTTCACGCCCACCGGCTTTGGCACCTTGCTGGCCGAAGGCAAGGAGTCGCGAATGATCGGCGAGCGGGGCTACGTACTGGAGTATCCGATCCACGTCGATGTTGCCCTGATCAACGCCGCCGCGGCAGATCGCTGGGGCAACCTTGTCTACAACAAAACCGCGCGCAACTTCGCACCGGTCATGGCCATGGCCGCCACGCACACCATCGCGGCTGTGAACCGCATTTGCGAACTGGGAGAACTCGATCCGGAAGTCATCGTGACCCCGGGCATCTTCGTCAATCGCATCGTCTTGCGCAACAGCGCGTGCGCAGTGCCGGCTGCCGCATAAGGAGAACAACATGGATCAACTGGCAAGAAACCTGCTGGCCGCACGCGTGGCACGGGACATTCCCAATGGCGCGTACGTGAACCTGGGCATCGGTCTGCCGACCCTGGTGGCCAACCATCTGCCACGCCACAAGGAAGTCATCCTGCACAGCGAGAACGGTGTGCTCGGTCAATGGTCCGCCACGGAACCCGGGCAGGAAGACTGGGACCTGATCAACGCGGGTAAGGAAGCCATCCGCCTGGAGAAGGGCGCGGCGTTCTTTCATCACGCCGACTCGTTCGGCATGATGCGCGGCGGGCATCTGGACTTCTGCGTGCTGGGTGCTTTCCAGGTGTCGGAATACGGCGATCTCGCCAACTGGCACACCGGCGCACCCGATGCCATTCCGGCCGTTGGCGGTGCCATGGATCTGGCGATCGGCGCCAAGCGCGTGTTCGTCATGATGGACCACCTTACCAAGGACGGTGAAAGCAAACTGCGTCGTCATTGCAGCTATCCACTGACGGGCCTTGGCTGCGTCAACCGCGTCTACACCGAACTTGGCACGTTCGCCATCGGTCCCCAAGGCGTTTCCGTGATTGAAATCATTGGTGACATGTCGCGGGAAACGCTGCAGTCGATCACCGATGTCGATCTCGACTTCACGACCCTGTCGGCCCCCGAGTGCGCCTGAGTCCTGGGTGGCCACGATGCAGACACACAAATAGACACACACAAAGAGGAGACAACCATGCTGACCTGGTACAAGAGCGGCACCGCACAGCAAAAGAAGACCTTCTGGGCCTGCTATTCAGGGTGGGCGCTGGATTCCTTCGACATGCAGATGTTCAGCTTCCTGCTGCCTGCGCTGACCGTAGTCTGGGGCCTGAGCAAGGCGGAAGTTGGCCTGCTGGGCACCGTGGCGCTGATCGTTACCGCCATCGGCGGTTGGGGCGCCGGCATTCTGAGCGACCGCTATGGCCGCGCACGCATTCTGGTGCTGGCGATCATCTGGTTTACATTTTTCGGTGTGCTGGCAGGCTTCGCGCAATCGTATCAACAGCTTCTGGTGTTCCGCACGCTGCAAGGGCTGGGTTTTGGCGGCGAATGGGCCGTGGGTGCGGCGCTGATGGCCGAAGTCATCGACCCCAGGCACCGCGGCAAGGCCATGGGCTACGTGCAGTCGGGCTTTGCCCTGGGCTGGGCGCTGGCGGTCCTCGTTGCCACGCTTTTGCTGGCCTGGCTGCCGCACGACATGGCCTGGCGCGTAGCGTTCTGGAGCGGCGTGATCCCGGCGACGATCGTGCTGTTTATCCGCCGGCACGTCAAGGACTCCGCCGTATTCGAGCGCGCCCGCCAAAGCCGCGCGCCGAAGGCCTCGCTGGCCTCCGTGCTCGACCGCAAGTACGCGCGTTCGCTGACGCTGTCGAGTGTCCTGGTGATCGGCCTGCAGGCCGGTTGCTATGCCATTCTGGTCTGGCTGCCGTCGCTGCTTAACCAGCGCAAGGTGGCAGCCGCATCGCTGATCGTCACGGTGCTGATCATGGCCGTCGGCTCGTTCTGCGGCTTCGTGGCGGCGGCGGATCTGTCGGACCGTATTGGGCGCCGCCCCACGCTGATCGGCCTGGCGGTCTGCGCCTGGGTGGTCACCGCCGGCTATATGTTCCTGCCGTTGAATACCGGGTTGGCCATGGTGCTCAGTTTCCTGGTCGGGTTCTCCGCCATCGGCATGTTTGCCGCGCTGGGGCCGTTCCTGAGCGAAATGTTCCCGACCCACGTCCGTACTACCTGCATGGGCTTTGCGTATAACGTCGGGAAGTCGGTGGGGGCGGGCTCGGTGGTGGGTGTCGGCGTGCTATCCACCCATATCGGCCTGGCCAACGCCATGGGCACATTCTGTCTGGGGGCTTACGCTATCGCAGTATTTGGCATCCTGTTGCTGCCCGAAACCCGTGGCATCGCCATTGAGACGATTGGCGACGTTGACGCAACCGGGGATGTACCGGTGGTAGCTTCGCCGTCCGGCACGGTGACTAGCGCCGCGGCCGCGCGCCCCTGATACCGGTCACTGCCATCCATACAAAACCAATCCAAAGGAGAAATCATGATTCGCTTGCTGTACTTGCTGGTCAAGCCTCACGACATGTCACAGGAAACCTTTCGCGCGGAATGCTTGCGCCACTACGAGATGTCGCATGACGTGCCCGGGTTGCACAAGTACGAAGTCAGGCTCGTGGTGCAGCAGCCTACCGACACCCATGTGCCGTACTTCGATATCGGCCAGGTGGATGCCATTGGCGAATGCTGGTTCGAGAACGACGCGGCGTATGAGACCTATATGGCGTCGGACGTGCGCCGCGCGTGGTTCGAGCACGGCAAGACCTTTATCGGCCAGCTCAAACCGTTCCGCACTGAAACGGTTGGCGGCGATAGCCCCGAGGCCTGATCCACATATCCCAACATACCAGGAGACAACAACATGCTTTACTGCGTTCAGATGGACGTGAAGATTCCCGAAAGCATTCCCGCGGAGCGCGCGGAAGCCATCAAGGCCGCGGAGAAGGCGCGTGCCATCGAGATCCAGAAGGCCGGCAAATGGCCCCACCTGTGGCGCGTGGTCGGACGCTATTCGAACGTCAGCATCTTCGATGTCGAAAGCAATGACGAGCTACATGCATTGCTGTCGTCGCTGCCGCTGTTTCCGTTCATGACCATCCAGGTGACACCGCTCGCGCGACATCCGTCCGCCGTGCTGCCCGAGTGAATACGAGCAATCCCGTCGACCAAAGGTGAGGCCGACGGGACACTACTACTCGCAGGTCAGGTTACGCAGTCACGACGTTCACGGCCACATCGATATTGCCGCGCGTTGCCTTCGAGTACGGGCAGATCTGATCGGCGGCATGTGCAATCTCAAGGGCAACAGCGTGATCAACGCCGGGGACGTGAAGGTTGATCCTGGCCTGCAGGAAATATTCGCGTCCTGTCATGCCGAGGTCGACTTCGATATCGACTGCCGCGTTCGCGGGCAACGTCACCTTCTTTTCCTTCGCCACAATTCCGACCGCAGCGCTGTAACAGGCGGACCACGCTCCCGCAAACAGCTGCTCGGCGGTCGGGTGGGGCTGGACTGCCGCAAAGGAGTACTCCGGGGCCGAGGTGTTGCCCGGCGCCGTCAGCGTCAGGTTCAGGGTGCCCTCGTGTGCAGAAAAATTGCTGTCTGCGTTGCTGGCCGTCGTGTGGGTCTTGCCGGTGAACAGTACTTTGTCGATCTTGGTCATGGAGTCTTCTTCCTTGGTTAATTGCAGTTTTTAATACCGTACACGATTCAATCGTATGCGATTGAAAGAATGTTGGTACAGATCGACTGGAAGATCAAGGAAATTCTTCACGCCGTTCTCCAGGGCGCACGCGGGCTGGGCACAACTCTTCATTTAGGCGTCTACGATGAAGTCGTATGCGATGTATGATCTACAGCATCACTGGTTCTGTAGCGAGGGCGTGCAAGATGAAGTCGAACGAAAGTAGCGGTGCCACCGACCTCAAGTTGGCCGATTTCCTGTGCTTTGCGATCTACTCGGCGAATCTGGCGTTTGGCAAGGCGTACCGACCAATGCTCGAGAAGCTTGGTTTGACCTATACGCAGTACGTGACGCTGGTCGCGTTGTCGGAAGAAGACGGGCAGACCGTCGGCGGGTTGGGTGAGAAGTTGTTCCTCGAATCGAACACGCTCACACCCATCCTGAAGAAGCTGGAGGCGATGGGCTATGTGGAACGCCATCGGAACCCGGCCGATGAGCGCCAGGTGCGGGTGAGCTTGACGAAAGCGGGACGACGCCTGCGCGAGAAGTCCTTCGACATTGACCTGGTGGATGCCTGCGGTCTTACCAGCCAGGGATTCTCCAAGCTACAGAAGGAAATCGTGCTGTTGCGCAATAATCTTGTGGAGAATACGCAAGGCGAGGCGTAGCGGCGCTTCACCGGCCGAGTGCCTAGTCATCGCAACGATGGCTGGCGATCCCGTCGATCCCCGAAATTGGCGATCCGTTTTTGCTGTGCCGTTGTCTCCCGGCAGCGCAAGCGCATGCAGTCCATTGAGTGAATGTGAAGGGGTGCTTCTTACGGGGAGCACCGTTCACAGCCGCCTTCTTTCCATGTCCGTGTAAACCCGCATTGCCGCACCCTGGTGCGCCAACTAGGATTCGAACCGTTCAATGAAAGAGACACTGTCTCTATATAAGAGACGGACTATAACGGTGGTTGAGCAATGAGGGATCGGAAGATGGAACTACCAATTCAAGAGGCTCCGGGCATTGGCGTGGAGCGCGCCGCACGCTCGCGCATGTCCGAGCCGGTACTGCTGCTGGTGGCTGTGGGACTGTCGGTGTTCGGAGCAATGATCGGCATGCAACTGATCGTCTCGCTGGGCATATCGGCCAACACATCGATCATCGGGGCGCTGGTCGCCATGGTGTTCGCTCGGATCCCGCTGGAAGTCACGCGGCGTTTCCGGGTGCTGGAACGGCAGAACCTCGTGCAGACCGCCATCTCGTCTGCAACATTCGGCGCCGCCAACTCGCTGATGATTCCAATCGGCGTGCCTTACGCCATGGGTATGCCTGAACTGGCCACCCCGATGCTGATAGGCGCGATCGTGGCGATGTTCGTTGATGGCGCAATGTTGTACTTCCTGTTTGGTAGCAAGGTGTTCCCGGCGACCGGTGCATGGCCTTCGGGCGTTGCAACGGCCGAAGCCATCTGGGCTGGCGACCGCGGTGGCCGCAAGGCGGCATTCCTGGGGCTGGGGATTGCTTGCGGCGTGGCAGGTTCGTGGTTCGGCGTGCCGATGTCGGCGTTTGGCGCCGCGTTCCTGGGCAACCTTGCGGCACTGCTGATGTTCGGCATTGGTTTGCTGACGCGCGGCTATTCGATGCCGCTGTTCGGTCTCGATATCGCCAAGGCCTATATCCCGCACGGCCTCATGATCGGCGCCGGCGTGGTGGCCTTGTTCCAGGTTGCGCGCGAGGTGCACATGTCGCGCCGCGCCGCCTCGCATGCCGGTGAGGCAGGGCAGGGCGGCCGCGTCAGCCGCGTGCTGGGCGGGGGCTTCCTGGTCTACCTTGCCATCTCGCTGTTGATTTCGCTGCTGTCAGGCCATGCCGCCGAAATGTCGGTATGGATGCTTCTCGGTTTCGTGGTCTATGCAGCGTTCGCAGCCTATATCCACGAACTGATCGTTGGTATCGCCGCCATGCATTCGGGCTGGTTTCCTGCCTTCGCCGTGGCGCTGATCACGCTCACCATCGGCATCATGATCGGCTTCCCGCCCGGCGCACTGGCCGTGCTGGTGGGCTTCTCGGCCGCTACTGGGCCGGCCTTCGCCGATATGGGCTACGACCTCAAGACGGGCTACTTGCTACGCGGCGAAGGCAAGGACATGGCGCTCGAACTGGCCGGACGCCGCCAGCAGTTCCTGGCTGCCATGATCGGCTTCGCCGTGGCGGCGGTGGTGGTGGTGGTGTTCCACGGCAAGTTCTTCGCCGCCAACATGCTGCCCCCCGTTGATCGGGTGTATGCCGCGTCGATCCAGGCGGGCTCGTCGGCCGAGGTGGCGCGCAACCTTGCGCTGTGGGCGATTCCCGGCGCATTGCTGCAACTGGTGGGCGGCTCCCGGCGTCAATTGGGCATTCTGCTCGCTACCGGCATGCTGATCGCTTCGCCGTTGGCCGGGTGGGCGGTGCTGATCGGCCTGGCAATCCGCTTTGCCGTCGTCAAGCTACGCGGAGACCGCCATTCCGCCGAGATGTCAGCCTTTGCTGGTGGCGTCATTGCGGGCGATGCGCTGTTCAGCTTCGTCGGATCGATGATCAAGCTCAAGTAACGGAGCTCAAGTAACGCAGCTCAAGCAACGCGTCCCGCTTCAATCTTAAAGCCGCATTGCGGCGGAGGTCCCGCGCCATACGCGCGCGGGGCGTCCCCTCACTCATCCCTACGTCCCATGCAAATCGACACCATTCGGTCCGACACGCCGCTGACCGCCTCCACGATCTATCTGGACACTGCCGCAGCCTCGCTGCCACCCGACGCCGTGCTGGATGCCGTACGAAGCTACCTGCTGGACACTGGCCACGTTGGCATCTACCTGCCTGCATTCCGCAAGGAGACTTACGCACGTGTGGAAGCCGTACGAGCCGCCACGGCCCGCTTTCTCAATGCCGACGCGGACGAGATTGCGTTCACGAAGAATGCCAGCGAGGCCATCTCGCTGATTGCCCGTGGCATTGACTGGAAGGCCGGCGATGAGATCCTGGTGGCCGACACGGAGATGCTGAGCAACCTCCTGCCATGGCGCCGCCTTGAGGTCACGCATGGCGTCGTGATCAGGATGGTTCCGGCCAACGCCGAAGGCCTGTTGTCGCCCGAGGCGTTCGAAGCTGCGATCACCGGCCGCACCCGTCTGCTGACGTTCTCGCATCTGCCCAACTCCACGGGCGCAGTCCAGCCAGCCGTCGAGATCTGTGCCGTGGCACGTCGCCATGGTGTGATGTCCCTGGTGAATGCGTCCCAAAGCGTGGGCATGCTCGCAACCGATGTACGCGCGCTCGACTGTGACTTCCTGGCCAGTACTGGCCGCAAGGCGCTGCGTGCCACGGAAGGCACGGGCATGCTTTACGTACGCCGCAGCTTGATCGAATCCATCGAGCCCAGCCTGACCGGCTGGTGGAACGGCAGCTACAACCGCGAGACCGGCGCGCTGGGATTCGTACCGGGCGCGCGCCGCTTCGAAGCCGGCTGCCCGATCGTGCCGGCCATCCTGGGGCTTGGCGCCGCGCTGGAATATGCCGAAAAAATCGGCGTTACGGCGATCGAGACACGCGTGCGAGCCCTCACCGCGTATGCCTTGAAACGGCTGTCGCGCATTGCGGGTTTCGAACTTTACGGACCGTCTGACGTGCGCGACCGCATCGGCATCGTTCCGTTCAATATCCGCGGCGTGGACCCGGCCCGCATCGTCGCGGCACTCGAACAGCAGCAATGCATCATCGAAGCCGGCGGTTTCATGGCCGAGCCGATCCTGGCCCGTTATGGCGTGAGCACCATGGCGCGCGTCTCGCTTCACTACTTCAACACCGAGCAGGAACTGGACCGCGTGGCGGATCTGGTCGAAGCCTGCGTGCGGTGAGCCTTCTTCGTCCTATCCATTCGAGAAACATTATGACCCAACGCATCCTGTTGATGAGCAGCTCGCGCAAGGACCAACTTGGTTACCTGGAGCATGCCGAAACGCAAATCCACACGCTGCTGCGCAAGGAAGCGCGCAAGGTGCTGTTTGTGCCTTTCGCTGGCGTGACGTTCAGCTTTGATGCTTACGAGAACATCGTTCAGCCTGTGTTTGCCCGATATGGCTATGAACTGGTGTCGATCCACCATGCCGCCAACCCGCGCGCGGCAGTGGAGCAGGCTGATGCCATCGCGGTGGGAGGCGGCAACACGTTCGCGCTGCTCAAGCGCATGTACGAAGCCGGCATCGTCGACGCGATTCGCGCCAGGGTGCTGGCCGGCACGCCTTACGTAGGCTGGAGCGCGGGCAGCAACGTGGCGTGCCCGACCATCCGCACCACCAACGACATGCCGGTGGTCCAGCCACCCAGCCTGCGCGCGCTGGGGCTGGTGCCTTTCCAGATCAACCCGCATTTCATCCCCGGCAAGCCGGCAGGTCACAACGGAGAAAGCCGCGAAGAGCGGCTGGCCGAATTCATGCACATCAATCCGGGCGAGCATGTCTTTGCGCTGCCAGAAGGTTCGGCGCTGTACGTCGAGGGTACGAATGGCACGGTGCTGGGCGAGCGCGGCGCGCTCCACTTCCCGGGTTCGACCGAGGCATTGAACATTGCTGAAGGCGATGCCTTCCCGCTTTCTCGCGTGAGCGGCCCGGCCAATATGGACCAGTGGCCTGCCTTCGCCATCTGACCGGCGCACATTTCACCACTGCCCACCAAAGGATTCGTGACGCGCGCCCCCAGGGGAGACGGCGGCGCAGCGTTGCATTCGGAGACAACACAACATGAAGAAGATGAAACGGGTCGTTGCAGGCGCGGGTTTGTTAGGGCTGCCGATGCTGTGCGGCAGCGCTTACGCGCAGTCCAGTGGTGTCACGCTGCTCGGCGTGGTGGACTCCGCGGTTACGTACCAGAGCCATGCCAGTACCAATGGCAACAGCGTGATGGGATTGCAGCAAGGCGGCGAAGGATTCCTGTCGGGGAGCCGCTTTACCATCAAGGGCAACGAAGACCTGGGTAATGGGATGTCGGCGGGCTTCACGCTTGAGAACGGCTTCCTTGCCGACACGGGCAAGCTCGACCAGCAGGGCCAGTTGTTCGGGCGGCAGGCGTTTGTTCGGCTGACCAGCAACTCGCTGGGCGAGATCGCCCTGGGGCGGCAGTACACCACGGCCAACACCATGCTGTACTTTGTGGATCCGCTCGGGGTGGGCGCGGCGCCGTCGAATGCCTGGATGGTTTTCCTGACGGGCCAGCGCTACGACAACGCCATCACGTACTCGAAGGCCATGGGTCCGGTGTGGGTGATCGCCGAATACGCGTTTGGCGAGACCGCTGGCAATACGTCCGCAACCTCGTCCACCTCGTTCGGCGTGCAGTACCAGTCGGGTCCGGTCACGGCTGTGGGCGACTTCCAGCAGACTCGCGATGCCCAGTCGCGCGCCGCGCGCATCTATCTGGGCGGTGTGAAATGGAAGATTGGCAAGACCACGCTCTTCGGCAACTACATCCATAGCCAGCGCGACAGCAACTTCGATTCGTCGAAGGGTGGGACCGACACTGCCACGATCACGAGCATGACCACGGCCGCCACGCCGGGAAATCGCGCGGCATTCAACTCCCAGTTCGCCACACGCCGCCAGGACGATTTCTTCACGCTGGCCGCAACCTATGAACTGACGCCAGCGCTGTCGGTGATTGGCAGTTTCATGTACGACCGCACGCAGGCCGACGGCTTCAATGGGTCGCGCAAGACCGCCTATGCGGTGCTCGACTACAACTTCAGCAAGCGCACCGATGCCTATCTGGCGGCTGCCTACGACTGGGTCGGTGGCGACTGGAACGGCGTGTTTGCCAGCGATACAACCAACTGGGCGGGCGGCACTGGCCGCAAGCTCAATGGCCAGAGCAACCAGACCACGGTCATGGTCGGCCTGCGCCACAAATTCTGATGTCCTGATCTTCCGGAGTCACCACTATGTCCTTGAAACAGACCATTACCGCCTACGAATTGATTGACAGCGCCCGCGCCAATGGCGCGGCTGTCGAAGCGCTCTTCGCCCCATACCGTGAACAAGGTGTGACCGTGACGGTTACCACGGTCAGCCACGAGTTGCCTGAAGACACGTCGAAGACCAGCGATTTCGTGAAGATCCTGATCCCGGGCAGCCATGGTCGCCACGCCGGCGGTCAGGCGCGCACGCTGGGCGTGATCGGACGCAATGGCGCAGCCGGTGCCCGGCCGCATCGCATCGGCATGGTGTCTGATGCCGACGGGCCCGTAGCGGCCATCGCCGTAGCGCTGAAGCTGGCTGAAATGAAGGCCAATGGTGACGATCTGGGTGGCGACGTAGTGGTAACCACGCATATCTCTACCGACGTGTCGATGTCGAAGAATGACGGCATCGCCTTCATGGGCATGCCGGTGTCATCCGAGACCATGAACGAGTATGAGGTCACGCCCGAGATGGACGCGATCCTGTCGATCGATGCCTCGAAGGGCAACAGCATTATCAAGCAGCGCGGCTTCGCCATTACGCCCACGGCCATGCAGGGGTACGTGCTGCGCGTGGCGCCAGATCTGGTCAGCGTGATGCAGTCCACCACGGGCCGCCCGGCGGTGACGCTGCCGATCTCGATCCAGGACATCACACCCTACGATAACGGCCTCTATCACTTCAACAGCATCATGCAGCCGCATATCGCCACGTCGGCGCCAGTGGTGGGCGTGGCCATCACCGCCCAGTCGGTGGTGGGAGGCAGCGATTCCAGTGCCAGCCACGAGATCGACCTGGCCGAGGCGGCCCGCTTCTGCATCGAAGTTGCCAAACGCTTCACGACCACTGACGTGTATGGCCCGTGCGAGTTCTTCGATGCCACCGAATGGCAGCGCATCCAGGGCATGTATCCGGATCTGCGCGTGTTCCAGACCAGCGGAACGGCCAAGGCATCCCGCTAAGGATAGCCTGCCGAGTCGACTAGAATGTCGCCATTCTCGCGAGAAGTCGACTCGCGATTCGCCATTTTCCGGAACTACAAGTCATGACCCTTAAAACGCTAGATAGCGCCTTGGCTCTGCTGAGCTGCTTCACCGTGCAGCAGCCTGCATGGGGCGTCCGTGGATTGGCCAAGCACAGTGGCGTGCATCCAGCGGTGGTGCACCGCGTACTGGCGACGTTCGCGGAGAACGGCTTCCTGGTGCAAGACACGGAAAGCGGGAAATATTCGCTCGGACTGCGCCTGTTCGAACTGGGTCAAGTCGTGCGCAAGACGTTTTCGCCAGCGGAAGTGGTCCAGCCCATTCTGCGCACGCTTGCGGAGCAGAGCGGTGAGACGGTGTTCCTGTCGTGGCTCGATGGTGAAGAGGGACTATGTGTCGGGATCGAACAAAGTCTGCATCAGCTACGATTTTCCATCGAGCTCGGTCAACGGTTTCCGCTCTATGCGGGGGCTCATGCAAAAGCGATCCTGGCCTTCCAGAGTGAGGAGGTTTGCGCGCATGCCTATGCGCGCGGCCAGGCCGAAGATGCGGCGAACATGCCGGATGCGGACGCTTTCAAGGCCCGTCTCGACGAGGTCCGCGAGAAGGGCTATGCCTATACGCATGGCGAATCGTCCGCCAATGTTGCCGGCCTGGCGCTGCCATTGCGAAGCCGTGGCAGCACTGCGGTAATCGGTTCAATCTGTATCGCGGGTCTCGATACGAGACTGACGCCCGCCGCCGTCCCACAGCTGCTTGAGCCCTTGTCCAATGCAGTCCGCTTGCTCCGTGACGTAGTGGGATTCGCCGGGTGATGTTCCCGGTGCTGGAGGCAAGTGTCCCTGCTGGCGGCAATGCAGGTTGTACGGTCCATGGCTACGGCTGTTGTGCGCTTATCTCGGCGACGCTTTGCCTGAATCTGACGCAGACTGCGCTTTCCTCGCTCGCCGGATATGCCAGTGCGATGCCGATGGTGGCGTCCGGCGGCAAGTCTGAAATCGGTCGGAATACTACCCCCTTGCTCGCGTAACGGGCGTTGACCGACGGCACCAGCGCGACACCGAGTCCGCTGTCCACCAGGCCCAGCACTGTCTGCACCTGCACGGCCTCCTGTGCCACGTGCGGGCTGGCACCTGCACGGGCGAACAGATGCATCGACGCTGCCTGCAGGCCCCCGACGCGCGAGGGAGCGTAGCCGACTAGCGGATGAGCGGCCAGCTCCGGCAGGGTGACCGCTCTACGCTTCGCAAGCGGATGGCCGCTGGGCAGCGCGGCACAGAAGACATCAGTCTGAACCGGCTGGAACTGCACGTTCGCTGGCCGCGTGGTTGGCACCCGTACGAAGCCCGCGTCAAGCTCTTGGGTCTCCACCAGGGTCAGAACCTCGAGGTTGGTACCTTCGCGCAGTTCCAGACGTACCTGCGGGTGTTCTCGCGTGAACGCCTTGATCAGGCGCGGGAGCACGCCGAATGTCACGGAACCGATAAACCCGATACGCAGTCGCCCGGCCTTGCCGTTCGCCGTAGCCTGGGCCGCTGTGGCCACCGCCTCGGCGTTCAGCAGGCAGCGACGGGCTACCTGCAACGCGGCTTCGCCGGGCGCGGTCAGTCGGACGCCACGCGCGGTGCGCTCGAACAGCGGCACCTGTAGTTCTTCCTCGAGTTTGCGGATTGCCACTGACAGCGGGGGCTGCGCCATGTGCAAGCGCTCCGCGGCGCGGCTAAAGCTGCTGGTCTCGGCGACCGCAAGAAATTGTTTGAGCTGGCGCAAGTCCATCCATACATCCTGTGTATATGTGAATCCATCTAAAGTATTGGATTTAGTATAGGGCAGTAATTAGCATCAAAACCGGTACAGGCATCAAGAAGCCGACGCCGCGCAGGCAATGCGCGGCGCCATAAACCGGAGACATGCATGAAAAGCCCGAAATCGTGGCTGGCCGCCGCCGTTATCGCGGTAACGGCCGCACTCAATGCGGCCCTGCCCAGCCTGGCGCTGGCCGACACCTATCCTGCCAAGCCCGTGAAAATCGTTGTGCCATACCCACCGGGCGGCACCAACGACATCGTGGTGCGCCTGCTGGCGCAGAAACTTGGCGAACGCATGGGCCAGCCATTCGTGGTGGAGAACAAGCCGGGTGCCTCTGGCAACCTTGGCGCAGAGCAGGTGGGTCGCTCGACGCCGGACGGCTACACGCTATTGCTGGTCACCACCGGCCACACCATCCATCCGTCCATCTACAAGAACCTGCGCTATAGCATCAAGACCGATCTGGCACCGGTCATCGAGCTGACCAGCGGTCCGCTGCTGGTAATGGTGACGCCGTCGTCGCCATACCAGTCGGTGAAAGACGTCCTGGCGGCGGCACGCGCCAAGCCCGGCGCGATCAACTACGGCTCCGCAGGCAACGGCTCTTCCACCCATCTTGCCACCGAGTTGATGAGCTCCATGGCGGGCGTGAAGATGACTCACGTACCGTATAGCGGCAGTGCACCGGCGATGGCGGATGTGATGGCCGGCAATGCCCAACTGGTGATGGACCTGATGTTCTCCGCGCTGCCGCAGGTCAACGGCGGCAAACTGCGCGCCATTGCCATTACCGACGTCAAGCGCTCGGCTTTGCTGCCGGATGTGCCCACCGTGGCCGAGTCCGGCGTGCCGGGTTTCAATGTGCTGGCGTGGAATGGCCTGATGGCACCGGCAGGAACGCCCAGGCCCATCATCGACAAGCTTAACGCCGAGGTGCGCAGGGCGCTGGACAGTCAGGACCTGCGCGACCGATTGCGGGCACAGGGCTTCGAGCCTGCCGGCGGCACGCCGGAGCAGTTCGGTGCGCTTGTCAACGCCGAGATTGACCGCTGGGGCAAGGTGGTAAGGACCTCCGGCGCCAAGGTCGAATAAGCGCCAATCCCCCGTTTCTTTCGCTGTCATACGCAAACTGACTTCGTCATGTCCGACTTCAATCCACTCGTGCGCCTGCTACGCCCGCGCTCCGTCGCCGTGATCGGCGCATCCGACGATCCATTGCGCATCGGCGGTCGACCTATCGACTACATGCTTGGCCAGTCATACCAAGGCCGGCTGATGCCGGTGAATCCCAGGCGCGAGACTATCCAGGGCCTGCCGGCTTACGCCAGCGTGGCGGATCTGCCCGAGGCGCCTGATGTGGCGATCATCGCAGTGGCGGCTCCGCTTGCCACGGAAGTGGTGAGCCAACTGGCCAGGCGTGGTACGGCTGCGGCGATCATTTTTTCGGCTGGCTTCGCCGAGGCGGGCGAAGAGGGTGCGGCGATGCAGCGGGGCATGGTAAGCGCCGCGCGCCAACACGGCCTGCGGCTACTTGGACCGAACTCGCTTGGCGTGATCAACCCGGGATTGGGTTTTTATGGCAGTTTCACGTCGGTGGTGGAAACGGGCTTTCCGGTGGCGGGGCGTGTGGGTATCGCCAGCCAGTCGGGTGCCTATGGCAGCCACATACTAGGTCTGGCGCGCGATGCAGGCATTGGCGTATCGGCGTGCGTGATGAGTGGCAATGAGTCTGACATCAGCCTGGGGGACATTGTCCAGGCCATGGTGGACGACGACTCCACCGATGTGATTGCGGTCTACTCCGAAGGCATTCGCGACGGTGAGCGCCTGCTGCGTGCGCTGGAGGCTGCGCGCAGGGCTCGCAAGCCGGTGGTGATGATGAAGGTGGGCACCAGCGCGGTGGGTAGCGCGGCGGCGCAGTCGCACACGGCATCGCTGGCTGGCGACGATGCGGTCACCGATGCCGTACTGGCCGAGTACGGCGTGGTGCGGGCACGCTCCACCGAGCATATGCTGGACGTTGCACGATTGGCAACGCGGGGCGTTTTCCCGGTTGGCAATACGCTGGGCGTGATCACCGTCAGCGGCGGCGCGGGTGTCATCATCTCCGATGCTGCCGAGGTTGCCGGACTGCCGATGCCGGAGATGCCCGAGGCCACGCAGCGCCGGCTGAAGGAAATGCTGCCGTTCGCCGCGCCGCGCAATCCCGTTGACTGCACCGCGCAATTCCTCAACGACATGACTATCGCCGGCCGCTTTACGGAGGCGGTGGTGGAAGAGGGCGGATATCAGTCGGTATTGGGGTTCTTCACCTATACCGGCGGTGCGGCCTCCATCGCGCCCCGGCTGCGAGAACAGCTCAAAGCCGTACGCGACAAGCATCCGGACCGGCTCTATGTGCTGTCCGTACTGGCCGCGCCCGAGCGCGTTCGCGAGTATGAAGCCGACGGCTTTACGGTGTTCGCCGACCCGACCCGCGCGGTGGTAGCCATCGAGGCCATGGGGCGGTTCGGAGACGCCTTTGCCCGCGCGCCGGGGCAACCCGCCCCCGAAGTGCGAACGGTAACCTTGCCTGACTCAACGCCAAGCGAGGCCGAAGCCAAGCAAGTGCTGGCGCAGGCCGGCATTGCGGTGGCGCCCGAGCACAGTTGCGCGACGGCCGACGTTGCAGTCGAAGCCGCGGAGTCGCTCGGCTTCCCGGTGGTAATGAAGATCCTGTCGCCAGACATTTTGCACAAGTCCGAGATCGGCGGCGTGCTGCTAGATGTAGGCAATGAACAGGGCGTGCGGGAAGGCTTCGATCTGTTGATGTCGCGGGCCAGGCAAGCCGCACCCGCGGCGCGGCTCGAAGGTGTGCTGGTGGCCCGGCAACTGTCTGGCGGCGTGGAATGCATCCTCGGCATCCAGCGCGATCCGGTGTTCGGTCCGATGGCCATGTTCGGCCTGGGCGGCATCTTCGTGGAAGTGATGGGGGACGTCGTGCTACGGCGCTGCCCTTTCGGCGAGGACGTGGCCGAACAGATGATCCGTTCCATCAAGGGTGCGCCGCTTTTGCTCGGTGCACGCGGCAAGCCCCCAGCTGACATTGGCGCATTGGCAGCCATGCTCTCGCGTTTGTCGGTATTCGCCCATCAGGCGGGTCCGCGACTGCAGTCAATCGACCTGAACCCGGTGTTCGCGATGCCCGAGGGACACGGCGCGTTTGCTGCCGATGCGGTCATCGAGGTTGCCGGGCATTGCGAATGATCCGCGAGCAAGCAACGCCGCACGCGCGGATGGTGCGCTCCAGTATTTGCTGAGGCCGGGAACAGACGTCGGCTCAGCCTTACCACTCAGGAAACAACAACATGGATCTGCAGATAAAGGACCGCGTGGCCATCGTCACCGGCTCGGCCCGTGGCCTGGGCGCTGCCACGGCGCGTCGACTGGCCGAGGAGGGCGTCAAGGTGGTGATCACCGACATCCTGCGCGAGCAAGCCGAGGAAACCGCTGCCCAGCTTCGTACCGATGGCCTGGAGGCGCATTGCATCATCGCTGACATTACCAAGGCCGCCGAGGTCCAGCGTCTGGTGGACGAGACCGTGGCGCACTTTGGCGGCGTACACATCCTCGTCAACAACGCCGGTTTCCCGCGCGACAGGTACCTGGTCAAGATGAGCGAGGAAGACTGGGACCTCGTCATGGAGGTGATGCTCAAGGGCGCCTTCCTCACCTGCAAGGCGGTGATGCCGAGGTTTATCGAGCAAGGCTGGGGCCGTGTCATCAACATCAGCTCGCGCGCCTATCTCGGTAATCCCACCCAGGCGAACTACTCGGCGGCCAAGGCTGGCCTGATCGGCATGGCCAAGGCATTGGCCATCGAGCAAGGCCGTTATGGCATCACCGTCAACTGCGTGGCGCCGGGCTTCATGGAAACCGAGATGGTACAGGCGCTGCCCACCTACGAAGCCATCAGGGAACGGGCCGTGCAGATGCAACCAATCAAGCGCGTGGGCCAACCCACCGACATTGGTGACGCGGTGGCCTTCCTGGCGTCCGAGCGCGCCAGCTTTATCACTGGCGAGGTGCTGCACGTGACTGGCGGACGCTTCGGCTAAACCGTGCGAGCACCGCCGCCAACAGAGAGGACGAAGCGATGACCGAGATCACCGAAGGCCCCGTGCGCTGTACCGTGCGCGAGGGCGTGGCCACACTGACGCTGGACAACCCGCCGCTGAACGTGGTGTTCCGGGGTATGACGGAGGCGCTGGACCGCGCGCTGGATGCGCTCGATGCCGACGCCTCGGTACGCGCGGTAATGTTGACGGGGGCAGGAGCACGCGCATTCTGTGCCGGCTCCGACATCGCCGAGTTCCGTTCGCTGATGGCGCCGGGCCGGATCGTACCCGGCAAGCTTGCTCTGCAGCACCGCGTGTTTGGCCGGCTGGATGATTTTCCCAAGCCCACGGTCGCAGCGGTCCACGGGTTGGCCTTCGGCGGTGGTCTTGAAATCGCGGCGTGCTGCGACCTGATCGTGGCGGCCCGGAACGCGCGCTTCGCGCTGCCGGAAATCAAGCTGGGCGTTTTTCCCGGTAGCGGCGGCCCGGTGCGTGTGACGCGCCGCGTGGGAGAGGGGCGCGCCAAGGAGTTGATGTTCCTGGGCGAACCCATCGATGCCGCCACCGCGCTGGCCTGGGGGCTGGTGAATCGACTGGCTCCAGCCGGCGAGGCGTTACCGGCAGCACTGGCGCTGGCCGCCACCCTGGCGCAGCGACCACCGTTGGCGTTGCGGCTGTGCAAGCAGGCCATCGACCTGAGTTTCGATACCACCGAGGACGAAGCCATGCGGCTGGCGCTGCCGCTGTCTGACCGTGCCTTCAGTTCGGCGGAAGCGCAGGAAGGCGTGCGCGCATTCTTCGCCAAGGAAACCCCGCGCTTCGGCAATGCCGGGACGCAAACCGATAGCAAGCAAAAGGACCTCTCATGAAACGAGCCGCAATCGTCTCCCCACTGCGCACGCCTATCGGCGCCTTCGGCGGCAGCCTGCGCAGCGTGGCTGTGGAAGAGCTCGGCGCGACCGTGGCGCGCGCCGTGGTCGAGCGCACGGGACTCGATCCGGCCCGTATCGAGGACGTGATATTTGCCCACTCCTATGCCAACGGTGAAGTGCCCTGCACCGGACGTTGGGTGGCGTTGCAAGCCGGCTTTCCCGTCGAGGTGGCCGGCATGCAGTTGGATCGCCGCTGTGGCAGCGGCCTGCAGGCCATCATTACCGCTGCCATGATGGTGCAGACTGGTGCGGCCGATGTGGTGATGGCTGGCGGCGTGGAGAGCATGAGCAATGTCGAGTACTACACCACCGACATGCGCTGGGGCAAGCGTGCCGGCACGGTGAAGTTTCATGATCGCCTGGAGCGTGGTCGCGAACGCTCGCAGCCCGAAGCACGCTTCGGACGCATCAGCGGCATGATCGAAACTGCGGAGAACCTGGCTCGCGACTATGGCATCAGCCGCGAGGAAGCGGATGCCTTTGCGCTACGCAGCCACCAGCGCGCCGCAGCCGCATGGTCCAGCGGAAAGTTCGCCGAGGAAGTGGTTTCGGTGATGGTGCCTCAGAAGAAAGGCGATGCGCTGATCGTGGATCGTGACGAAGGCATCCGTGCCGATCTTTCGCTGGAACAGCTTGCCAGGCTCAAGCCAATCATGGAGGACGGTATCGTCACCGCCGGAAATGCATGTCAGCAGAACGATGCCGCCGCAGCCTGCCTGATCGTGGCCGAGGACAAGCTGGAAGAACTGGGACTTACCCCCATCGGCTACCTGCATAGCTGGGCCGCGGCTGGCTGCGAGCCTTCGCACATGGGCATTGGCCCGGTACCCGCTGTCAAAAAACTGTTCGGCAAGAATGGCTTGTCTTTCGACGATATGGGTCTGGTCGAGCTCAACGAAGCATTTGCATGCCAGGCTTTGGCCTGTGCCAAGGGCTGGGGCTGGAACGACCCGGATCGCTTCAATGTGAATGGCTCCGGCATCTCGCTGGGACACCCGGTTGGGGCAACCGGCGTGCGCATCATGACCTCACTGCTGCACGAGTTGACCCGGCGTCAGCAGCGCTATGGCCTGGAGACGATGTGCATCGGCGGCGGACAGGGCATCGCGGCAGTGTTTGAACGAGCCTGACAACATGACTTACCCTCACTTGAACCGGCTCCGCGTCATCGAAAGCTCCGCCTTTATCGCGGCACCACTCGCGGGTTTGACGCTGGCGCAGTTCGGCGCGGACGTGATCCGCGTGGACATGATCGGTGGCGGCATCGACTATGCGCGTATGCCGCGGATGCCTCATGCTGAAGGAAGGGGGCGCAGCTTGTACTGGACTGCCCTCAACAAGGGCAAACGCTCGATCGCCATTGACCTGCGCAAGCCTGAAGGCCAGGAGTTGATCCAGTCGCTGGCTACAGCACCGGGCTCCGATTCCGGCGTACTGCTCACCAATATCGGCACACCGTGGTTGACACACGATGTGCTGGCCGCGCGGCGCGCTGACATGATCAGTTGCACCATCCAGGGCAATGGGGATGGGAGCACCGCAGTTGACTACACGGTCAATTGCGCGACAGGGTTCCCTGCCATAACAGGAGGAGGCTCGGCGCAGCGCCCGGTGAACCATGTCATGCCCGCATGGGACATCGCGTGTGCCTACCAGGCAGCGTTCGCCATTGTGGCCGCGATCGACCATCGGCGTCGCACGGGTGCCGGGTCAGAGCTCAAGCTTGCGCTGTCCGACATGGCCTTTTCGATGCTGTCGCACCTGGGCGTATTGACGGAAGCCGAGGTACTGCGGCAGGAGCGACCCTCCATCGGCAACCATCTTTACGGAGCATTCGGTCGCGACTTCGGCACGGCCGACGGCGGCCGCATCATGGTCGCGGCGATCTCGGCCGGGCAATGGAAAGCATTGGTGTCGTGCTGCGGCATCGAAGAGTCGCTCTGCGTCTTGCAACAGCGGCTTGGACTCGATTTTCGCGACGAGGCGCAGCGCTTTGAAGCGCGCGATGCGATCGCCGCGCTGGTCGAGCCATGGTTTGCCGCGCGTACGCAGGCGGACGCAGAAGCCGCGCTCGGCCAGCACAAAGTCTGCTGGGGCCGCTATGGCACCGTCAGCGAACTGTTGTCAAAAGACCCGCGCGTGAGCCTGGCCAACCCGGTGTTCGAACGAATCGCCACCCCGGGCGTCGGCGAGCACCTGGCCGCCGGGGCAGCGGTACGCGTCTTCGGGATGGATCGTGAGGCCACCCCGGCCGCGGCACTGCTCGGCACGCATACCGACGAGATATTGAGCGGTGTGCTGGGACTGGAGAGTGCCGCCATTGGTCGCCTGCATGATGCAGGCGTCGTGGCTGGTCCGGAAAGCGACCCGACCTCGATGGGGTAACTGCTGCATGCAGAATGCGCAGGGGAAGGGCCGCGTCGACAAACAGTCGCTTCATCGCGGCCCCGGAGTACTTAGAAGCTGTGAACGATGCCGGCACCTACCGTCGTGATGATGTTACCGTGCAGATTCGAGTTGGGGTCTTCACGGTCAAAGAAGATGTACGGGGCCGTGCGCTTGCTCAGGCTATAACGATAGCCGGCCTGGATTTTCTTTAGCGTACCCTGGCGGTCGCTCTGAACCTGTCGCTCCATGTAGTTGATCATGATCTTGTGCGGCCCCTGTTGCGTACTTGCTCCTGCGAGCCAGTAGAGCACGTTCCCACGGGTGGTTGTGCCAGGCGCATAGCGATCACGGCCAACAATGCCGTAGACGCTGTACTGGTCGTTGTACGTATAGGCGGCGCCGGTCTGAACCTTGTCACGGAAGTTATTTGAAGCAAGGCCGCCGGTACGGCTGTCGCGCGAGTACCCTACGCCGAGCGTGATGTTCTTGGAGGCATAGTCAAGCGCAACGTCATAAGCGCGGATATCGTCTTCCGACTGGATTGGCGAGGTCGTGCTCGACACCGCAGGGTCGGGCCCCGCCAGGTTCATTCGGGCCTTCATCGAGAGCCCGCCGAATTCAGGGGATCGGTAACCAACAGCATTCGATACGCGGTTGCGACCGTTCAGGACTTTCGTGCCAATTGCGGTGGTACCGGCGTCGTGAATGACGTAGTCGACGATCCCGCTGTTTTGGGTATAGATTGGCGAGCCGCTAATGGCACCCGAGTCAAGGCGACCCAGCGCCAATGCGCCAAACGTCTTGCTAATCATGCCGACATACGAGTTCCGCAGGTCAGGGCTCGTCCCCAATCCGCTGTCGGCGTTGAATCCATATTCAATCCCGAACGCTGCCGAAAGCTCGCTGTTGAGCGTTTCCGTTCCACGCATCCCCCAACGCGATGCGTTGTCGACCATCTGCGCGACAGACTTTCCACCGGCGCGCTGGTACTCAACGTCAGTGTCGATCTTTCCATAGATAAGGACGCTGTCGGCGCCCACCGCGGCAAATGACATCCCGGCCAATGCCGTGGAGACGATGAAACGGCTCCCATTTCTGAGCAACAAGGTGATTTCTCCTTAAGGGTACTTCGGGGTGAGTAGCTGGCAGTCATTGCCGCCAGCTTTTTGGACTGGAGACCTTCGTTTTGGCGGTTTTGGACAAAACGAGTCCCTTTCCCGTCTGCGCGGGAATCTGGCTTTGATTGGAAAGGAGTGGCAGGGCGCGAGGCCCTGCTGGATTAAGCTACGCTTGGCGTCAGGGCCGCCGACACGATGGACCGCAGTCCTTCAAGCCGGAGTCTTAGCGTGTTGGCACCGCGTTGCAGCGTGACTCGTGCGGCTGGATCTTCCGACGGATTGGCGAACGCAGCCTTGATGATGGGAAGAATCGGGAAAGCTACTGCCGGGTCGTGGTTGTAGACGTCGCCGACACCATTGCCCAGCCGGACAATTTCCCGCCCCAGGCTGCGGAATGCCGACGCCGCTGCCGCCGAGCCTTGGAGGCTGGCATACATCGCTTCGATTCCTGCGCGTACCTCGTGGAAGAGCTGCGTGTGAATACCGAAGTCCACCGAGGACTTGGCTGCAGACTTGCATTCCTCGAATCTGCCGATGATGTCGGCGAATGGGCGCCGATAGTCGAGTACGGTTCCGTCTGCGTTTGCGATCCGTGCGGCGAGCAGCGTGTAAAGGCGGGTATCGTTCTCCAGAATGATCCGATCCGCAACTTCGAGGGTGTCTGCTTCGGTGTGCCAGGTCGGACTTCCACCGTTGCCACCCACTGAGTACCAACCGCGCCGCTGGCGCTCCTCGGGCGGCACCATCGAGCTGGCCAGCAGCGCGCCACTTACCCCGAGGTTGTTGAACGAGTAGTCGCCGCCTCGCGAGGGACGCTCCAGCTCGCACTCCTGGTCGAAAAGGTCTCTCACGACTGTTGCAACTACATCCTGTGCCTCTGCCATGCCTCGGATGCTCCCATAGTACGTCGCATCCTTCGAGCCCGGGGAATCGCAATTCAAATGCACGATGCAATCATGATGGAGTTCGTGCGCGAAGGCGTCGGCATACCAGGTGCTGCCCGCATATCGACCTGCCGAGTGGCCGGGCCACCAGAGGATGCGAACGTCATGCTTTGGCGGGCATGCCTTCAGTGCCCTGGCCGCCTCCAGCAGGACCGCATTGCCGGTTGCGTTGTCGCCAACACCGACGTCCCAGGAGTCGTAGTGGCCGTGCATCAGCACAAAACGCCCATCGGATTCTCGGCCCCGGATTCTGACTTCCGGAATCGGTTGCCGGAACCAGCCGCTGAGGGATTCCACTTCGATACGTACGCTGTCCCCGGCTTCGGCAGCGGCAATCAAGGCCGGGCCGTCAGGGTTGGCGACTGAAAGGGACGGAATCTTTGGCAAACGGTCCAGGTCGTCTAGCGTTGGCGAGCCCCATACGGTGGAACTGGCGCCCCAGTGGACATGCTCGCCAGGATTGATGGCGATAACGGCAAGCGCGCCAAGATTCTCCAGTAGTTCACTGCGGCCTGGATTCGACAATCCGTTAGTCAGTACGACCTTGCCTCTGACCTTCTCGCGCAGCGACTCGGTCGTATAGTGCTTGCCGAACAGGACTGCAGGGTCATTGGTGTGTACGCGCTGGACCGCATGCCTGGCTGGCAGATGAATCAGCCTGGCCTCAAATGCAGGGGTCGTTGGCGAGCCGGCCATCGCCTTGGACCGGAAGGACTTCCCGCCAACTGTCAGCGAGACGTTCACCGGCAGAACGAGATGAATTTCAGGGTCATGCACATGCGGGTCCAGGCCCGCTTCGCGTAGCTTGGCGAGGAGAATCTCCGCCCCTTTGCGAACTTCATCCGGATGCTCGCGGCGGGTTCGGGAAAACTCCTCGACCAGACTCCATCCAATTGCGGTGCTTACTGAACTCATCAGTTGGCGCTCTTCCGGTACGGAGAGATTTGCAAACGTTGCTTCCATTTTCAACACCTCTTAGCCGTTAGAAACACCAAGCTTCTTGACATACGGAACCCAGCGCGCGTATTCGTCGCGAACATACTTGTCGGTCGCGGCGCGAGAGTAGCCAATCATCGGGATGGTGCCTTCCTTCTCAAGGGTGGCGCGAACTGCGGGTGTAGAAACGGCCTTCTCTACCGCGTCATGCAGTTGGTCCAGGATCGCCGGCGGAGTCTTTGCGGGGGCGAAGATGCAGTTCCACGAGTAGACGTCGAAGTTCGGCAGTCCGGCTTCCGCCATGGTCGGTACCTCGGGCATGGCTTTCAATCGTGAAGGTGCCACGGCTGCAATGGCAATCAGCTTCCCTTCGCGAACATAGCCCTGCACGACACTTGGCGAGGCAACTGCCATCGAGACCGTACCCGCGAGCAGGTCGATGAGTGCTTGAGACGTACCCTTGTACGGGACGTGCGTTGCTTGCGTGCCCGTGCGCTGCAGGAACATGTGCAGAGCAATGTGGGCAGATGTGCCGTTGCCTGCGGAGCCATAGTTGTACTTGTTCGGATTGGCCTTGAGCAGCGCAATCAAGCCTTTGAGGTCCTTTACGCCCAGCGACGGTGGCACGACAAGAACGATGGGAATCATCGCCGTCAGGGCAACGGGCACGAGGTCCGTGAGTGGGTTGTGGCCCAGGCGGTCCGTCATTCCAGCGTTCAGCGCATACGTTGACAGCGAGCCAGCTAGCAATGTGTAGCCATCGGCGTCGGATTTGGCGACAAAGGTTGAGCCGATGTTGCCACCGGCGCCGGGGCGGTTGTCCACCACGACCGAAGTCTTGAGTATGCCGTTCAGTTGTTGGGCGACGATGCGGGTGACCAGGTCCGTGACTCCACCCGCAGAGAACGGGGCCACGAGCCGAATAGGGCGATCCGGATACTGCGCTGCGCGAGCAATGCCTGAAACCGCTTGCAAGGCAGGCAGGCTGCTAGCTGCGAGGGCAGCTTTGAGAATGGTGCGGCGAGTTGCTTTCAAGGTGGACTCCGATTTATAGCTGGGCGCGGACGTAGGCAGAGAGTTCGTCAATCACACTTGAAAGCGTCGTCTGCAGCGAAGAAAAATTGTCGTTCTTCTCGAACTTCTTCTCATTCATATATAGCGAACGATTGACCTCGATCTGAATGCTGTGACGATTGATGGCAGGGTCCGAATACGCATCGATGAGGTGGGCGCCCTTGTATGGGTCGTTGATGCCGACGGAAAAGCCTCGAACCTTGAGAAGGTCTGCAACCGTGTGCAGGAAGTCGGACGAAGATGTTTTGCCGTCGTTGTTGCTTATGACGAAGTCGACGCGTCTCGCTCCATTGTCCGCATTCATGGCGTTGCCGACGGACTTCATGGAATGGCAATTCAAGTGCCAGACCGCCGAGTGTGCTCGATGGGCGGCGTCCAGATGGTGCCTGAGTTCACGGTGGTAGGGGTCGTAGAAGTCCTGCAGCCAGTTCTGCACGGTCAGGACCGGGAGGGCAGCCTCATGTACGGAAACGCCTGGCAATGCATAGCGTCGAAGCACGCCCATGCCGACTCGCGATTTTTGCGTCGGATGTGCCTGGAGTGGCCAGGTGCCTTGAATCATCCCGACATCAATGTCGTCGCGGGCACGATTGACGTCAATTAGCCAGCGCGGGAATCGTGCAGAAATCAGTGTCGCGCCTGCGGAGGGGGCGTGACCGAACAACTCGTCAACGAAGGCGTCCCAGCTTGTGAGAAGGGCGGCTTCCGGGGCAGCAACGCGGACGCCCATCGGAGGGTTTCGCCAACTATGTGGTGAATCGAATACCAAGGCCGGATGCGGCACGAACGGAACCGTCACGTCGCACGCGGTTGAGGAAAAAGCGATGGTCATGTGGATGCCTTTACACATTTTGCGATCCTGTATGGCGCATAAATTGGCGCCAATCGTGGTAACGAAAATGTAGCATATAAATCCGGAGGAGGAAGGGTGGCGTACGCGCATACGGCCTATGGAAAACCCTTAGGCGTCTTAGGCGTCTGTTCATTCAGAAAGGTGGGGCGGTGCTGGAAGGGGGAGCGGGAAGGGGTAGCCGGAAGGCTGAACATCACCGGTCCGGAGAGCGCGGAAACGTGCGGCCTCTCAGACGTGATTAAATGTCGACTGACAAAGGTAAAGAGGCGCGCTCCAGGAGTCGCACCCCACACCTTCCTGGCACAACATGACTGAGCACGACAATCACTTCCGCACGCTGGTCCTTCGCGCGTACGACACCAGTTGCGCCGTGACTGGTACTCGCGTGGAACCAGTGCTGGAACCTGCCCGTATCCTTGGGGAATCCGGGGCCTTGGACCGCTCGTTAAGCAATTACATACTGTTGCGGTCTGACGTGAGACGGCTCTTTCAGCTTCACCTTATCTCCGTGGATACGACATTTCGTATCGGCGTGGCAATGGCCTTGCGCTGGACCGTTTATTGGCAGTACCAGGCAAAATTTCTACAAGTTCTTCCTGATAAGGTGGAAGAAAGGCCAGCGTCCGCACTACTGAAGCTGCATTACGACATTTTCCTGGAGCAGGAGGACGCTCGGCACTGAAGCCGCGCAATGCCTGCCCATGCGGCGTCATGCAAGGTGTGCGGACGCGTGC
Source organism: Cupriavidus sp. (assembly GCF_057315035.1). NCBI lineage: Bacteria > Pseudomonadati > Pseudomonadota > Betaproteobacteria > Burkholderiales > Burkholderiaceae > Cupriavidus > Cupriavidus sp. The sequence continues at coordinate 84,664 of NZ_DBHKYV010000014.1, forward strand.
AGCACCATGTGTGTGGCAGGTACTGGAGAGTAGTACGGGCCTTGGGGGCCCTACGTTGAGCGCTAGTTGAGTGGCTGATTCCTGACCACGCGCCCATCCTTCATGACAAAAGAGACGCGCTGGAGCGCACGCACGTCCAACATGGGATTTCCATCGACTGCGATGATGTCGGCCAAAGACCCGGCAGCTACCGTTCCAAGCGAACCTTGCATTCCCAAGGCTTCGGCCGCTACCGATGTCGCTTGTTTTATGGTATCCATCGGGGGCTGCCCTGCAACTTCGACGCGGTAGATCAGCTCTCGGGCCATCTGGCCATGAGCGCCCGCAGTGGAATCAGTGCCAAACACAATCTTCAGGTCCTTGTGCTGAATTGCCCTTCGGTACATCGCAAGCTTGCTTGCAATGCTGGCCTGCGTGATCTTGAAAGCGTCTTCCGAGTAGTTGCTGGCACCGAGAAATTTGTCCTTGTTCTCCAGATAGTTGAAGGAAACCAGTGCAATCTCGGGTTCGAAGAAGACGCCGTGCTTTGCCATCAGGTCGAACTCTTCGTCGCCAATGGCACTACCATGGGCGATGGCCGAACAGCCGCCCTTGACCGCTGCCCTGACTGACGACGCGCTGTGGGCATGAACCCAACTGCGCTTCCCAAGTGCCTTGGCTTCGCCGCATGCAGCTGCAATCTGCTCGTCTGTCATGGTTTGCGTGCCATGTTCCCTGATGCTCTTCGAGGCGAACAGTTTGATGACGTCGGCCCCCCGGCCTACGATTTCCCTGACCTTGGCGCGTATCTGTTCCGGTGTTCCCGTCTTCTCATTGATGAGCTCGACGGAGGTGAACACACGTGGTCCGGGGATAGTTCCGCGCGCGATCGCTGCGCGGAGGATCAAGTCAGATGGTGAGCCAACCGAGGGCGAAGTCAGACCCTGTACTGTTGTGAATCCAGCCATGAGGTCCCGATAGAGATTCTCGTATGCGTAGAACTCGCGTTCGCCTGCAGGCTCAAGGGGAAGCGCGATCCGTCCCTCGTTGTTGAAGTGAGAGTCGATATGAACGTGGGTGTCGATGAGGCCAGGCATGACCGTCAGCGCGGAGAAGTCGTATGTCGGCTTGCGACCATCGGCTGGTGAAACGGAAGTGATCCTGTTGCCCTGGACTTCAATCAGGACATTGTCCTGCATACCTCCACTCCCATCGATAAGATGGCCAGCACGAATCAGAATGCGATTCTGATCTTCTGCTGCATGAGTGGCATACACGGGAATCAGCGCCAGCGCAGTAAGCAGCAGTGTACGAGCGCACTTCGAGAATGAGCCTTGCATGGTATTAGCCTAAATGGAGGGACCTCCCGCCAGCGAGAGGTCTGGGGGTTCTGCCGGGCGTTACGAAGCGAGCCGGCGTACGAGTCGATACAGGAATTCCCGGCTATCGTGAAGCTCACGGATACCCACGTGCTCGTTCAATCCGTGGACGCCAGTGTTTGATGGGTCGACAAACAGGCCGCTGATCCCATACATCGGGATGCCGGCCGCCCGGAAGCGTCGGCTATCGGTAGTCGAAACACCCATCGTCGGGACAAGTGGAACGCCCGGCCACATACTTTGGCTGATCGAGCTGGCCGCCGACAGCAGTTCTTCATTCAGAGGGGAGCCAGGGGATGGCTCATCCTGGCGGACTGCCTTCACGGTTACCTTAGGGCCGGCAACCAGCTTGAGCGCAGCCTCGACGTCAGCGTGCTTCGCACCTGGCAATAGTCGGCAGTTGATCGTTGCCTTTGCGCTCTGCGGCAGTGCGTTGGGCGCGTGGCCGCCTTGAATCATGGTTGCAACACAGGTGGTGCGAAGCATCCCCACGATGTTGGGTTTTGTCGAAAGGCGGTCAACTACGTCTTCAGACGGTTTCCCATCTGCGACGGCGAGGTAGTCCTTCTTGTCTGAGTCGCTCTGAAGTGGGGCGCTGGTCTTGAAGTAAGCACGAGTCTCGGGACTCAGAACAACAGGAAAGCCGAAGGCGCGCAGTCGGCCGAGTGCCTCAGAAAGGTCGTAGATCGTGTTCGCTTGCGTTGGTCTCGCACTATGGCCCCCAGGCCCCGTGGCTTCGAATTCGTACTGTGCGAAGGTCTTTTCTGCTAGTTGAACGACATTTACGTAGGGCTTGCCATCCTTGTATTCGCCTCTGCCACCTTCGTTCAAGCCAAATTCGGCAGATACGAGTTCCGGCTTGTTCTTGATTAGCCAGGCCGCACCGTTCGATGGTGAGCCGCCACGTTCTTCATCTGCAGTCAATGCAATAATCACATCGCGATTCGGACGGAAGCCTTCACGTTTGAACTGGGCCAGGATGGAGATAAAGGCAGCGGCCATTGCCTTGTCGTCAATCGCACCGCGCGCGAAATACTGGCCGTCGCGGACTTCAATCTTGAACGGGTCCGACTTCCAATCTTCGCGTTTGGCCTCGACTACGTCTATATGGGCGAGTAGTAGAAGCGGTTTTTTCTCTCCGCTTCCCCGAAGACGAGCCACCATATTTCCCTTTTTCGGGAACGGTGCGATTACCTGTACTTCATCTGACCCGAACCCGGCGGCAAGCAGTTTGTCGCGCATCGCATTCGATGCTTGTGTGGTGTCACCCTTGGAATGGGAAGTGTCAATCTCGACGAGCTGCCTGTAGATCTCGTCGAAGGCGGGATTTGCATACTCACCTGCACCTTGGGCATGGGCTCCACTCGCAGCGCCCAGCATCGTGACAAGTGCGAGTGCGCGTAAGGATTGCGTCATGAGCATGTTCCTGTTGGGTTGCAGTAAGGGGCGGGGCCAATCATGTGAACGGCACTCTTCTTTTTGAAGTAAACCAAAATTGGCGCCAATTTCGGTCACAGAAATGTAGCATATACTGCTGGCCTCGTTGAGAACTTTTTTAGGGCGGAGATGGCGCGCGAAACGAAACGCAATTTAGCGGAAGAGATTGCCAAGGCTCTTGCGGAGGGCGCCTACCGGCCAGGCGAGTGGCTACGGCAAATCGATCTTGAGCAAAGCTTTGGTGCATCGCGCTTTGACGTTCGAAAGGCGCTGGAGCAACTTGTGGCTCGCAAGCTCATGGAGCATATGCCTAACCGTGGGTACAGAGTGTCCGAGCCGGATACGGACACGCTTCGGCATGTACGAGAAGTCAGGGCGATTCTGGAAGCGGCCGCGGCTGCTGAAGCCTGCCAGCGCATCAGCGAGGAGAGCATCAAGGAGTTGGAGGACAGCGCGACCCGTTTCGAAGAAGCGGCGAAGGCGGGACGGATTGCGGAACAGAGTCAAGAGAACCAGGTGTTCCACCGCCAACTCTACGCGGCTTGCGCCAATCCTGTTCTTCTCGAGCTGATTTGGTCCATGCGCGCGCGCGCAGGCAGCGGGGCTGTCACCGTGTGGCCTTCATATGATGCGCTGGTCAGAAGCGCAGAGGAGCATCGCGAAATGATTGCGGCCTTGCGTGAAAGAGATGGGGCGCGCATACACCGACTTGTTCAGCGTCACGTTTTGAAAGCCGATGCAGGGGTGAGGATGGACGCGAGAGCCGTTGCTGATGGAATGCTGGCGGAGCGAGCACGCAGGAGCGGACCGCGTGCAATAGCCAACTCGGAAAGCTAACGAGCTTCCCGGTACGCGACGAGGAAAAGCGAAGAATGGAAACAAAGACTGCAATTCTCTATGCAACGGCCTGTTTTGCCGGCGCCTTGATTCCGGGTCCTACGTCACTCCTGGCGTTAACCAACGGCGCTTCGCGAAACTGGAAGGTAGTTGTTGCCGGGATGTTTGGCGCTGCACTCTCCGACCTGCTGATAGTTTCCGCCGTTGGATTCGGGCTGGGGGCGCTACTGGCTACTTCCGCAACCCTCTTTTCCACCGTCAAGTGGATCGGTGTCGTAGTCCTGGCCTGGCTTGCGGTTCAGATGTGGAGGAGTAGTCCGACGGCGTTTGCTTCTGTCGAGGAAAACCCGAACATGCCAATGTCACGGGTCTTTTTCCGGAGCTTCGGCGTCACGCTTTCGAATCCCAAGCTGCTCCTGTTCTTTTCGGCATTCCTTCCGCAGTTTATCGATCCGTCGCAGCCAGTTACGGTTCAGTACATGATCCTCGGCCTTGTTTCAGCCGGTGTGGATGTTGTCGTAATGGCGTTGTACGCGCTTGGAGGGGCTCAAGTGGCGCGTGTCATGACGGAACGAGGCATAACTCGGCTCAACCGCAGTTATGCGGCAGTCATGTTTACGCTTTCGGCCGGACTGGCCATGTACAGGCGAAACAACTGATGGCTTACGGCACCAGCATGGCGCCGTGATCCATCGTTTCAAGTCGATGCCGCGCTACGCTGCGGCCGCTTCCTCGCGCATGCGGCGGGCTTCGTCGCGCAGGAACTGCTGGTAATCCTCCAGATCGCCGTCAAAGGGCTCGACGCCGCCCTTGGTGACCAGCCAGAACTCGTCGCACACGGCGCGTAGCAGGGCCCGGTCGTGACTGACCAGCATCACTGTGCCTTCGAATTCGTTGAGGGCCATGCCCAGCGCTTCGCGTGTGGCGAGGTCGAGGTGGTTGGTAGGCTCGTCGAGCAGCAGCAGGTTGGGGCGTTGCCAGACGATCATGCACAACACCAGCCGCGCCTTTTCGCCGCCGCTCATCGTGCTGACCGCCTGATGGACCATGTCGCCACTGAAGTTGAAGGTGCCGAGGAAGGTGCGTAGCGATTGTTCGGTGCCACTCTGGCCGGGGGCGCGCATATGCGGCGGCGTGTCCTTGGCAAGGCGGATCATGTGTTCCATCGGCGTGTCGAGCGGGCGCAGCACGTCGAGTTCCTGCTGTGCGAAGTAGCCGATATTCAAGCCTTTGCCTTCGCTGATTTCGCCGGCAATTGGCGCCAGCGCGTGCGCCACGGTCTTCACCAGCGTGGACTTGCCTTGGCCGTTGGCACCGAGAATGCCGATGCGCTGGCCGGCCAGCACGGAACGGTTGATGCCCCGCACGATGACCGTGGGCGGCGTGCCCGGCAGTGCGTCGGTCGGCGCCGGGTAGCCGAAGCTCGTGTCCAGCATCGACAACAGCGGGTTGGGGACGCTGAGCGGCTCCTTGAACTCGAAGTTGAACTCTGCGTCGGCAAGCACCGGTGCGATCTTCTCCATGCGCTCGAGCGCCTTGACGCGGCTCTGCGCCTGCTTCGCCTTCGAGGCCTTGGCCTTGAAACGGTCGATGAACTTCTGCAGGTGAGCAATCTTTTCAGTCTGCCTGGCCACCGCGGCCTGCTGCAATACGAGCTGTTCGGCGCGCATGTCTTCGAACTTGCTGTAGTTGCCGCCATAACGCACGAGCTTGGCGTTGTCGACGTGCACCGTCACCTGCGTCACCGCGTCGAGGAATTCGCGGTCGTGGCTGATCACTACCATGGTTCCCTGGTAGCGCTTGAGCCATGCTTCCAGCCAGACCAGCGCGTCGAGGTCCAGGTGATTGGTCGGTTCGTCGAGCAGCAGCAGATCGGACGGGCACATCAGCGCGCGCGCCAGTTGCAGTCGCATGCGCCAGCCGCCGGAGAAGCTGTTGACCGGCTGGCTAAGCTGCGCAGCGGTGAAGCCAAGGCCCAGGATCAGCGCTTCGGCACGTGAGGGGGCGTCGTGAGCTCCGGCGTCGTGCAGGGCCATGTAGGCGTGCGCCATGCGCATGCCGTCGTCGCTGGCCTCGGCGGCGGCTGCTTCGTTTTGCGCGGCCAGCAGCACGGTGTCACCCTCGACTACGAAGTCGGTCGCGCTCTGCTCGGTCTCGGGCATATCCTGCGCGACCTGGCCCATCTTCCATGCCGCGGGAATCGAGAATTCGCCGCTGTCTTCGTGCAGCGTGCCGTTGAGAAGGGCGAAGAAGGACGATTTTCCGGCGCCATTGCGGCCGACAAGACCGATTTTCTCGCCAGGGTTGAAGGTGACGGAAGCGCGGTCTAATACGACATTGACGCCGCGGCGCAGCGTGACATTACGGACGGAAATCATAGGGAGCTACTTCTGAGAAGACTGGCATGATAGCCGACCGGACGTGCAGGGCTGGTGGATCTGCAAATTCAGGAAGGCGGTGCGGTGGTACCGCGTTCAATCAGGGATACCGGCATCTCGGTGCGTCCGGGATCAGTGCCGTCCTGGAGCCAGCGTAACAATGCTATTGCGGTCTTCTTGCCCAGCAAGCTGCTTTCCAGGGCGATGGTTGTCAGACCGGGTGCGACTTCCGCGGAGATTGGCAAGTCGTCGCAGCCAACAATTGACAGTTGGCCGGGAACGCTCAGCTTCAGTGTGGTAGCTTCGAACAGGCAGCCCAAGGCGAGCACGTCGTTGCCACAAAAGATGGCCGTAGGCCTGGTCGGTGCATTGCGCAGGATTTCCTGTAACCCGGCGCGCCCCCCGGCAAACGTGTAGGGCTGCTCGCATGCGGCTTGCGGCAAAAGCTCGGCGCGCAGCGCCCGAAGTGTGCTCGCAAATCCTTCCGTCCGCAGCCGTGCGCGGTCGTTGTAGCGCGATATCCCTGAAATCATGCCGAAATGACGGTGCCCCAGGTCGTACAGGTATCTGGCGGCCAACGCGCCGATCTCGAAGTTGTCGAATCCAATGCAGGGACACTGGTTGGATAGTGCCCACGTGACGATGGTCCGTGTGTGCGATTGCTTGAGAATCGACAGCGTTTCAGGTGCGTGGTCCGCTCCGACCAGCACCATGGCATCAACCGCGCGCTCGGACAGCGCCCGTACTACATCGATCTCGGTGTTCGGATCATAGTTGTGGGACCCCAGAAGAAGCTGGTAGCCGGCTGCGGCCAGCACGCCCTGCATCCCTTGAATGGCATGGGAGAAGATCGCGTTGTCGAGGGTCGGTACCACAGCGGCAATCGTATGTGAGCGCCCGGAAGCCAGGGTCCGTGCCGAAGCGTCGGGAACATAGCCAAGGCTTTCAATCGCCTCCCGCACCCGGTTCAGGGTCCCTTCACGGACCAGCGACGGCGAGGAGAGGGCGCGCGACACCGTCGCCGTGGATACGCCGGCAAGTTTCGCCACATCCTCAAGTCTTGATTTAGGCACTTCCTGGCTCCGCCTTCGAATGCTCAATTGTGACCGATATCCTGCAGGACGGCGCTGGGAAGGAGCGGTAATCGTGCGCGGATTTGTCTGCGGGAAAACCCTTTCTTGCGATCCTGTTCTCGTTTCCTATTCTCCATGCAAGCGCTTGCATTGGAAAAGTCGTAGGAGAAATCTGGATATGAGCCAAGAAACTCGCCACAAAATGCAAGCGCTTACATTTAGACCATCCATGGAGGACCTGCAGAAATGATTTCGTACCTGAAGAAAGCGGAAAAGTCGCCCCAGACCGAAACAGCCACCGCGCAGAAGGTGGTGACCGAGATGCTCGGCCAGATCCAGGCGCGTGGAGAGGACGCGGTCCGCGAGTATGCGAAGCAACTGGATGGCTGGAGTGGCGACATCGTGCTGACGCCCGAACAGATCCGCGAACAGATTCGTGACGTGCCGGCGGCGGTTCGCGCCGACATTGATTTCGCGATCCGTCAGGTCACCGACTTTGCATTGGCGCAACGCGAATCCTTGCAGGAATTTTCCGTCGAATTGCACCCGGGAGTGATTGCAGGGCAGCGTGTGCTTCCCGTGAATGTGGTGGGCTGTTATGCGCCGGCAGGGCGCTATGCACATATCGCGTCGGCCTATATGGGCGTGGCGACGGCCAAGGCGGCCGGCGTCAAGACCGTGGTCGCCTGTTCAAGCCCATTCCGCGGCCAGGGTATCCATCCGCATGTTCTCTATGCGTTCCAGGCCGCCGGCGCTGACGTGATCATGGCGTTAGGCGGCGTACAGGCGATTGCGTCGATGGCCTATGGCCTGTTCACCGGCAAGCCTGCCGACGTGGTAGTCGGCCCCGGCAACAAGTTCGTGGCGGAGGCCAAGCGGACGCTGTACGGTCAAGTCGGCATCGATGTGTTTGCCGGCCCGTCGGAGGTGGCGGTCATTGCGGACGACAGCGCCGACGCGGCGATCGTCGCAAGCGATCTGGTCGGGCAGGCAGAGCATGGACATGAATCGCCCGCGTGGTTGTTCACCACCTCGCGCGTGCTGGCTGAGCGGGTTATGGAATTGGTGCCAGCGCTGATCGACAAGTTGCCGCCGACTGCGCGTGATGCCGCCACCGCGGCCTGGCGTGACTATGGCGAAGTGATCCTGTGCGACAGCCGCGAGGATGTGGTCGAGGTGTCCGACCGCTACGCATCGGAGCATCTGGAAGTCCATACCGGCGATCTCAATTGGTGGCTGGACAACCTGACGTGCTATGGGTCGCTCTTCCTTGGCGAGGAAACCACCGTGGCGTTCGGTGACAAGACCAGCGGTCCGAACCACGTGCTTCCGACCAAGGGGGCGGCACGCTACTCTGGCGGCTTGTCCGTGCACAAGTTCATGAAGACGCTGACGTGGCAAAAGATGACGCGCGAGGCGGCGCGACAGATCGGCCAGGTCACCGCACGCATCTCCCGGCTGGAGGGTATGGAGGCACATGCGCGCACGGCGGACGACCGCATGGCGAAGTACTTCCCCAACTCGCGCTTCGAAATGGGCACGCCGGTCGAGGTGTAATCATGAATCAACCGCAAAATGCAGTTGCCCGGCCGGCGCCCGACCTTACAGGGCGGCAGGCACTGGTGACGGGTGGAAGTTCGGGCATCGGCGAGGCCATTGCAGTGGCGCTGGGGTTGTCCGGAGCCCGTGTGATACTGGCCGCGAGACGTCAGTCACAGCTTGAAACGGCAGCAGCCAGGCTTGACGCACTGGGCGTTTCGGTCAATACGCACCAGTGCGATCTTTCGGATCTCGATGCCATTGCGGCTTCGGCCGAGGGGTTGCAGCGCAAGCACGGTACGGTTGATATCCTGGTCAACGCGGCAGGAATGAATCTTCGGGAAGCTTTCGGCGCGATCACGCCAGCGTCGTGGCGGCTCCAACTCGATACGCACCTTGGCGCGCCGTTCTTTCTGACGCAGGCCCTGGCGCCGGCCATGAAGGCACAAGGGTGGGGGCGCATACTGAACATTGCCTCGCTGCAGTCCTATCGCGCCTTCGCCAATAGTGCGCCATATGGTGCGGCCAAGGGCGGTATTGTCCAACTGACACGTGCCATTGCCGAGGAGTGGTCGCGCCATGGCATCACTTGCAACGCGATCGGGCCGGGCTTCTTTCCGACCGCGCTGACAGGTCCTGTTTTTGCGGACGAGGCTCTGGCACAACATCACGCCGGCCGTACCTGCGTTGGCCGGAATGGCGAGTTGGCCGATCTGCATGGGCTCGCTGCATTCCTCGCCAGTGATATGGCTGCGTACATCACCGGACAGACGTTCATGGTGGATGGGGGCTATACCGCTCGATAAAGCACGCAAACAAACTGATGACGGCGCGACGCGAATGTCGGCGCCGGAACCCGAGCAGAGCGCCGCAAACGCGCCACCGGGATGAGACTTCACAGGAGACAAGCATGACGAAGCAGACAACGGCGCCGCAGTCCGCGCAGGACGCGCGACGCAAGTTGCGCCAGGTAGTCACGTCGAGCACGATCGGCGCGATGGTGGAGTGGTACGACTTTTTTCTCTACGGCGTGGTCGCTGGCCTCGTATTCAACAAGCTCTATTTCCCTACCAGCGACCCGGTAGTCGGCACGCTGCTTGCGTATGCGACGTTCGCCGCGGGCTTCGTGGCACGTCCGCTGGGTGGCGTCATCTTCGGGCACTTCGGCGATACGCTGGGACGCAAGAAGATGCTGGTGCTGACGCTGATGATCATGGGCGTGGCGACCACGGCGATTGGCCTGATCCCGACCTATGACCAGATCGGCGTATGGGCGCCGATCCTGCTGCTGTTGTGCCGCGTGGCCCAGGGTATTGGTTTGGGCGGGGAGTGGGGCGGGGCGGTCTTGATGACCTTTGAAAGCGCTCCGGTCAAACGTCGTGGGTTCTTCGCCAGCCTGCCGCAAACGGGCATGTCGCTTGGGCTGGTCCTGGCCAGTGGCGTGATCGCAGTCCTGTCGCTGCTGCTGTCGGACAAGGACTTCCTTGCCTGGGGATGGCGTGTCGCCTTCCTTCTGAGTGCGGCGATGGTATTGATCGGCTCGTACATGCGTACCCACGTCGAGGAGTCTCCGGAGTTTGCGGCGACCCAGCACAGCCGCGAGAAGACGCCGGGTTTGCCCTTCATGGCCATGCTGCGCCGCTATCCGGGCATTGTGCTGGCTTGCATGGGCGCGCGCTTTATCGATGGCGTCTTCTTCAATGTGTTTGGCGTGTTCTCGCTTTCATATCTCACGCAGACACTGAAACTGTCCCGCGATCAGGCGCTGCTTGGCGTGTTGATCGGCGCCTTTGTGATGACATTCTTTATCCCGCTGTGGGGTGCGGTATCTGACCGTGTGGGGCGGCCAATTGTCTATGGCACCGGCGCGCTGCTGGCTGGGCTGTCAGCCTTCCCGGCCTTCTGGCTGATGCAGCATTCCGGCGGCAATGTGTGGCTGGTATGGGCGGCCATCATCATCCCGTTTGGCGTGTTTCACGCGGCAGTCTTTGGGACCATGTCCTCGATGTTCTCGGAAGTATTTGATCCGAGCGTGAGGTACACCGGCATCTCGTTTGTCTATCAGTTTGCCGGTGTCTTCGCGGGCGGCCTGACTCCGATCATTGCCACCTGGCTCAATGCCAAGGCCGGCGGAGAGCCGTGGTACCTGTGTGCCTACGTACTCGTGATTGGCTTCATGAGTGCCGGCTGCACGATGTGGATCGCATTTCGCTCTTCGCACGCCACGGCGGTAAGGCTGGAGCCATCGAAGACCTGAGCGCCATCCGCGACCCAGCACCAGCAACTCTCACAAGCTCTCAGCTTACCGTCCAATACGGATGAGAAATCCAATGAAAGTCATTGTCTACACTGAGCCTGACGCCGTCGCGGTACTTGACCGCGAGATGCCGACCCTGGTACCCGGCGAACTGCTATTGCGCATCGATGCGAGTGGAATATGTGGGTCGGACCTTCACGCGTACCATGGCCACGATCCCCGCCGCAAGCCGGGGCTGGTCCTGGGCCACGAGTTCGCCGGAACCATCGTCGCTTCCTCCGATGAATCCCGCATGCCCGTGGGGCAGCGCGTCACAGCGAATCCTCTTGTCACCTGCGGTCATTGCGACTACTGCCTTCAGGGGCGAGACAACCTCTGCGCAAACCGGGGCATGATTGGAATGAACCGGCCGGGAGCGCTTTCAGAGTACCTGGCGATACCAACGCGATGTGCAATTCCGATTCCCGGTTCATTGCCGAGCGTAACTGCTGCGTTGACCGAGCCGGCTGCCACGGCGCTACATGCGATCAACCTGACCATGCGGGCATTGACGCGGCCCTTGCCGGAGGCGCGTGTCCTCATCATTGGCGGGGGGGCCATCGGCATGTTGACCGGGGCGCTGGTGCATTCGTATGGATGCAGGCATCTATGCATTGCGGAAACCAATTCACTGAGGCGGGCGTCCGTCAGCCGCCATCTCGGATGCGAGGTGATCGATCCGATTGCCAATCCCCCAGGCGAATCCAGTTTCGATGTTGTCATCGACGCGGTCGGGGCGGCGCCCACCCGCAATCTGGCGATTGCGGCAACGCGGCCTGGGGGCGTGATCATGCATATTGGTTTGCAGGCGTGGTCGAGCGAGATCGACATGCGCAAGCTGACGTTGGCTGAGATCACGCTGCTAGGGACTTACACCTATACGATGGCGGACATGCATGCCACCGTACGGGCCTTGGAACATGGCAGCTTCGGATCCCTCGAATGGGTGGAAACGCGGGCTTTGGCAGACGGCCCGGCTGCTTTTGCCGATCTTGCCGCAGGGCGCGTCGCGGCGGGAAAGGTCGTGCTGATCCCCGAACTCGGCTGAATTCCTGCCGGGGTGCTCTCGAAAAGAGCTCCCGGATTTTTTTGGTCATTCAACTCATATATATGAGCTAGTTGACATGGATGAATCTAGCGCCTACGATGTTTTCACGGTTTCACGTTTGACCCACACGAAGGAGACAAAAATGATTCACGTAGTACTGCATGACGCCAAGGACACCGTTGCGGTGGCAGTGGTCGAAGGGATCGAGCCCGGCACGAAGCTCAACGCCTGGATCATGGATGAAGACAAGGTGGTGACCGTGACCGCGCTGCAACCGATTCCAATCGGGCACAAGGTCGCGCTGCGCGATATGGCCCTGAACGAAACGGTCTACAAGTACGGCATCGACATCGGCAAGGTCGTGGCGCCCATCAAGGCCGGCGAGCACGCTCACGTCCACAACATCAAGACGAAGCGCTGGTAAGCCACGCCGGCTTGCGCGTTAGTCACGTAGTCACCGAAACCGCTTCCCTGCAAAAAGTACCTGAGGACCCCGTCATGTCCGTAATCGATCAAAACACCACGTTCTGGGGCTACCGCCGCGACAATGGTCGCGTGGGTGTCCGTAACCACGTCATCATCCTGCCGCTGGACGACCTGTCCAACGCCGCCGCCGAAGCCGTTGCGGTGGCCATCAAGGGGACCATGGCAATTCCCCATCCCTATGGCCGGTTGCAGTTCGGTCCGGACCTGGACTTGCATTTCCGTACGCTGATCGGCGCGGGCAGCAACCCCAACGTCGCAGCGGTGGTGGTGATTGGCATTGAAGATGGCTGGACCAAGAAGGTGGTCGATGGCATCGCCAAGACGGGCAAGCCGGTGGTGGGCTTCGGCATCGAAGGCCACGGCGATCACGAGACCATCATGCGTGCGTCGAAGGCCGCGAAGGAATTCGTGCAGTACGCCACGTCGCAGCACCGCGTTGAATGCCCGATCGGCGATCTGTGGATCTCAACCAAGTGCGGTGAATCGGATACCACGTCCGGCTGCGGCGCCAACCCGACGGTCGGCAATGCATTCGACAAGCTTCATCCGCTCGGTACGACACTGGTGTTCGGTGAAACCTCGGAACTGACAGGTGGCGAGCATATCGTGGCCAACCGCTGCGCGAACGACGAAGTCCGTCACCAGTTCATGGCAATGTTCGAACGCTATCAGGGCATGATCGATCGCTGGAAAACCTCGGACCTCTCGGAGTCGCAGCCGACCAAGGGCAACATCGCCGGCGGCCTCACGACCATCGAGGAAAAGGCGCTGGGCAATATCCAGAAGATCGGCAAACTGTGCACCGTCGATGGCGTCCTTGACAAGGCGGAAGAGCCGACGCACCCGGGTCTCTGGTTCATGGACTCATCGTCTGCCGCTGCCGAGATGGTGACGCTGTGCGCGGCCGCCGGCTACGTCGTACACTTTTTCCCGACCGGGCAGGGCAACGTGATCGGCAACCCGATCGTCCCCGTCATCAAGCTGTGTGCCAATCCGCGCACGGTGCGCCTGATGAGCGAACACATGGACGTCGACTGCTCGGGACTTCTGCAGCGCGAGCAGACGCTGGACCAGACCGGTGACAAGCTGCTCGAATGCATGCTGGCCACCATCAACGGTCGCTGGACCGCTGCCGAAGCACTTGGTCACCGCGAATTCGTGCTGACCCGCATCCACGAGTCCGCATGATGAAGCGAATCTGCATCAGCGAGTTCATGGACTCAGCCGCGGTGCAGACGCTCACCCCTGGTTTCGACGTGCAATACGAACCGGGGTGGGTGGACCAGCGCGCCGATCTGCTGGACGGCCTGGGCGATGCGCACGGGCTGATCGTGCGCAACCGCACCCAGGTCGATGCGGCGCTGCTGGCGGCGGCTAGCCAGCTCAAGGTTGTTGGTCGGCTCGGCGTCGGCCTGGACAACATCGATGTCGAGTCCTGTCGCCAACGCGGCATTCGCGTCATCCCGGCACTCGGTGCGAACGCAAGGTCCGTGGCCGAATACGTGGTGACCACGGCTGCCGTGCTGTTACGCGGCGCCTACCTTTCCACTGCAGAGGTGGCAGTTGGCAAGTGGCCGCGCGCGAAGTTGTCCGATGGCAGGGAGGCCCTGGGCAAGACGCTCGGTCTGGTGGGCTTCGGCGATATCGGCAGGCGCACGGCGTCATTGGCGAAGGCCTTCGGCATGGAGGTGATCGCGCACGATCCGATGCTCGCCGCGGCCGATCCTGTGTGGGCAGCAACAGGTGTGCGGTGCGTGACCTTCGACGAACTGCTTTCACAGGCCGATGCAGTGAGCCTGCATGTGCCGCTCGTCGACGCCACGCGCAACCTCATCGATGTGGGCCGGCTCGCGGCAATGAAGTCGGGCGCAGTGCTGATCAACACCGCCCGAGGTGGCGTGGTGGATGAATCTGCCTTGGCCGATGCCTTGCGTGCGGGACATATCGGCGGCGCTGCGCTGGACGTATTCGAGGTCGAGCCATTGTCTGCCGGCAGCCCGCTCGTCAACGCACCGAACCTGATCCTTACGCCTCATATCGGTGGAGTCACGCAGGAGGCCAATGCCCGTGTGTCGATGATGATCGCCAACGAAGTGCGGAAAACCCTGGAGGCAAGCACATGACTCTTGTTCGCCTTGACGTCCTGGAGCGTACTGCGGCGTCAGCCTTGCGTCGTGCCGGTGCGAGCGCGACACAAGCCTCGGCAACGGCAGCCGCGCTGGCACGCGCCGATGCAGCAGGGCTGCCATCGCACGGCGTTTCCCGTGTACCGATGTATGTGGCACATCTTCGCCATGACCGGGTTGACGGCAATGCCGAGCCAACTGCAAGTGCCAAACGTGCTAGTGCGGTGCTTGTCGACGCGCGCTGCGGTTTCGCCTTCGCAGCTTGCGACCTTGCTGTGACAGAGGCTATCGGACGCGCCCGTGTGACCGGGGTCGGCGTTGCCGCGGTCACCAATAGCCACCACTTTGGCGCGGCGGCGTTGCCGCTCGATGCGGTTGCCGAGGCAGGCATGATCGGGATTGCAATGGGCAACTCTCCGGCAGCCATGCCCGCATGGGGAGGCAAGCGGCCGCTGTTCGGGACGAACCCCATCGCGGCCGTCTTTCCGCGGCGCGGCAAGGCTCCCGTCGTGATCGACCTGTCGTTGTCCGAGGTGGCGCGCGGCAAGATCATGGTCGCCGCCAAGCAAGGAAAGGCAATCCCGTTGGGCTGGGCACTGGACGAGAACGGTCAGCCAACCACCGATGCCAAGGCAGCGCTGCGCGGTTCCATGTTGCCGGCTGGCGGAGTCAAGGGCGCGATGCTGGCGCTTATGGTCGAACTGCTGGTGACATCGCTGGCCGGCGCGCAGTTTGGTGCGGAAGCCGATTCGTTCTTCGAAGACGCAGGGAATCGCCCGCGCATCGGCCAGCTATTCCTGGTGCTGGATCCCGGCGCATTCGCGGGTAGCGAAGCCTACGCGGAGCGTGTGGAAGCCCTGCTAAGCGCCATGCTGGGCGACGAAGGTGCGCGCCTGCCGGGCGCACGGCGGCATCGCGCCCAGAAGGAAGCCGCAGAACATGGAGTAGAGATCCCGGACGCGTTGTGGAGCGAGCTTCGCACAATGGCAGGAGAGACAGCAGGGGAGTCGGCAGGAGAATCAATCAAAGCCTAGCGCATTTCATCATCCGAGCAGCGGCGAGCCTGCGTAAGACGGGCTGACGACCACAAAGGAGACAAACCATGCATCGACGCTTTAACCTTGGCGCGCGCAGAAGCTTTTGCTGTGCGTTCACGACGTTGGCAGTGATCGCGGCCCTGGCAGGGCCTCAAACCGTGGCTGCGGCAGCGCCGCAGGATGGCGTGGCGAGTTATCCGGACAAGCCAATCCGGTATGTGGTTCCGTTCGCCGCAGGCGGCCTGACTGACCTCATGGCGCGCACGGTGGCCCAGCAACTGTCGGAAGAATGGAAAAAGCCCATCGTCGTGGACAACAAGCCCGGTGGCAATGCCAACATCGGGGCAGACCAGGTTGCGAAAGCGCCTGCGGACGGCTACACATGGTTGGCGGTAACGCTGACGCATGCGTCGAACGTGACGCTGTTTCCCACGCTGCCGTTCAGTATGCAGAAGGATTTGCTGCCTGTCGTTCGAGTCGCTTCGTCGCCCATGGTGGTGGTGGTCCCGGCCAATTCTCCGATCAAGTCAATGAAGGAGTTGGCGGCCGCCGCGCAAAGGTCGACATTGAATGCCGGATCTAGTGGGAATGGCACGCCGCCTCATCTGACGCTTGCGCTGTTCGAAAGCCAGAGTAAGGTCAACCTGACGCACGTGCCATACAAGGGCGGCGCGCCTTCCATGACGGATCTGATCGGTGGCCAGATCGATGTGGTCTTCTCCAATTTCCCGGAATCGCTGGCGTACGTGAAAGCCGGGAAACTGCGGGCCCTGGCGGTCACCACCCGCGAGCGTCACCCATTGCTTCCGGATGTGCCGACCGTCGCGGAGGCGGGGTATCCCGACCTGATTGTTGAGAACTGGACTGGCCTGATGGTGCCAGCCGGTACGCCGCGCCCCGTTGTGGAGAAAATTTCCGCATCCGTGGCGCGCATGCTGGCAAATGAATCGGTGCGCCAGCGCATTGCGGCAGCGGGCTTCACACCGGCACCGCAAAGCGGTCCGCCGTTTGCCGAGTACTTCGGTACGGAAGTGACGCGATGGGCCAAAGTCATCGAAGAGAAGCGCATCCGGGTTGAGTGACATCGATGTTCCGCGCTGGTTGCCAATGGGACGCACCGGTTTCTTGGGGGCTGGGAGCAAGTTCAGTATCATGTAGTTTATCTATATGAATGTCGGCTTGCCGGCTTTGAAACCGCATAACCTGAGGATATTCGTCGTGGGTTCCAGATTCGACGCCAGCGCTTCCATTGGTGGCGTTTTGTACAAGGATGTGAAACGCGCCATTCTGGCCGCGCTTTCGGAAGGCGAGTGGAAGCCGGCCGAAGCAATTCCGTCGGAACGGAAGCTGATCGAGCGGTTCGGCGTTTCCGTCGGGACACTGCGCAAAGCGATCGATGAGCTGGTGGCGGAGAACATCCTGATTCGCCATCAGGGCCGGGGCACGTTCGTAGCAACGCATCGGCTGGAAGACCACTTCTTCCGGTTCTTCCGTGTGGTGCGCCAGGACGGGCATCGCGACTATCCAACCGTGCGGCTTGTGAAGTTCCGACGTGCCAAGGCAGACAAGGCCGAAGCAGCGGCGCTGGGACTATCGGTCGGTGACCCCGTTTTCAGGTTCTCCAACGCGCTTTCGCTGGAGAAAACGCCGGTCATGATCGATGACATTACGGTACCGGCAGACAGGTTCCCGACGCTCACGGAGGCGCAACTTCGTGAGCGACCGAATACGCTATACAACTTCTATCAGGATGAGTTTGGCATCAACATCATCCGCACCGAGGAGCGGCTGCGTGCGACCCTGGCGGACAAGGAAGATAGTGAGTTGATCGGCGCGCCTGAAGGCTGTGCGTTGCTGCTGGTCTTGCGGGTAGCGTATTCATACCACGATGAACGCATCGAGTATCGCGTCTCAAAGCTCAACACATCGCATCATGAGTTCACGCTGTCGCAGCCTTGACGGCTGAGCCGCGTCGCTCACAAGTTGGATGCTCTGTCTCACCGCACCAATCCATCGACGGACTTGGATATCTACCAAATACGCCAACTTCGATATCAAATCGAGCCCTCTGTCGCCGGCTCGAATCCAAAATGTGTTGTTTCTGTTACGGAGTTGGGCTCGTAATGGATAGTTACGAGTAGAATGCGCTCGCGGCGCGTACCCCTTGCGCGCCGAACGTGATGCAGGTGCCGATGGGAAATCCCATTGGTTAAACGGGAAACAGGAACGCCGCAAACTCGGCCAGCCTGTGCTGCCCCCGCAACGGTAAGCAGGTTTGGGAACCATCACGTCGGCTCTGAGTTTTCGAGTCGACAGTCACTGCGCAACAGCTTTGCTGCCGCGGGAAGGCGATGGCATCCTGGAAGCGAACGCTTCCAACCTGCAAGCCCGGATACCGGCCTGTTGTCATCATCGACACTCATTGCACGGACGGGGTCGTCCGGCTTCACGATGAAATACAACTTGTCTGCGTTTTCCGCTGGCCGCTCGCGCTCGGCACAATTCCGCCTGCGCTTGTCGTATGGACGCCAGCCGCGCCTGCTGGCTGCCTCGCTCGGCACCGTTGCCGGCCTGAACCTTCCCTACGCATTTGCCCAGGAGATCCCTTCGGAGAGGAAGGAGAGCACGCTCCCGGCCATCACGGTCAGCGAGGTCGCGCAACCCGGACTCGCACTGTCGAAGCCCGAATACACCGGCAGCCGGCTTGGCCTGACGCCGCTGGAAACACCCGCGAGCGTTGAAGTGCTCATCGGCGAAACGATTCGCGCGCGCGGCGACCTGAGCGTGCGCGAAGCGGTCACCCGGGCCACCGGTATCACGGCGAACCCGGCGCCGGGCAACGGCGGCACGTCGCTGGCCGCGCGCGGTTTCGCGGGGCAGGGCTCGGTCATGCAACTGCTCGACGGCACGCGCATGTACGTGGCGTCGGGCACCGTCACCTTCCCGTTCGACACCTGGTCGGTGGATCGCATCGAGGTCCTGCGTGGTCCCGCTTCGGTCATGTATGGCGAAGGGGCAATCGGCGGTGTGGTCAACGTGGTGCAGAAGAAGCCGATCCGCGGCCCGATCGAGAACGAACTCCAGATCACTGGCGGCACTGAAAAAACCGCGCGCGTGGCGTTCGACAGCGGCGGCAAGGTCAATGACAACCTGTCGTACCGTTTCGCCACCGCCTACAACCGCTCGGCCGGCTGGGTCGATCGCGGCGACTCGAACAACCTGATGGTGTCGGCGTCGGTGCGGCTGGACGTCAACCCGGACTTCAACCTGACGCTGTCCTATGACGACGGCACCCAGCATCCGCAGCAGTACCTTGGCACGCCACTGGTGAACGGCAGCCTGGATACTTCGCTGCGCAAGAAAAACTACAACGTGGGCGATGCCCAGATCAGCTATCGCGACCGCTGGACGCGCCTGAACGCCGAATGGACGCCCAATGACCGCGTCACGGTGCGCAACCAGTTCTATTACCTGACCAGCCATCGGCACTGGCGCGACAGTGAGACCTATACGTTCCTGCCGGCCACCTCGCAGGTACGCCGTACCGACTACCTGGAAATCCTGCACGACCAGGAACAGGTGGGCAACCGCGCGGACATCACGGTCAAGAGCAGGCTGTTCGGCCTCGACAACGCCACGACGGTGGGCTTCGACGTCAACAAGATCAATTTCACGCATTCCAACAACTCGCCGTATGGCGGCTCGTCGACGGTCAATGCGTATGACTTTGATCCGGGAATGTTCTTCAGTCCGCCGGGCATCGTTACGTCACCGCGTTTCCGCACCAACACCACGCAGTACGCGCTGTTCGGCGAACATCGCATTTCCGTGACGGAGAAGTGGTCCGTGATCGGTGGCGTGCGTTTCGACCATGCGGCGATGACCCGTACCGATCTGGTGGCCAACACGGCCTGGGACAAGACCTTCGCCAATACCACGTGGCGCGTGGGTACGGTGTACCAGTTCACACCGAGCCTGTCGGTCTATGCGCAGTACGCCACGGCCACCGATCCGCTCGGCGCGCTGATTACTACGTCCGATGCGCAACGGAACTTCGAACTGGCCACCGGCAAGCAGGTGGAAGTGGGTGTGAAGCAGGCGTTCTGGGGCAATCGCGGTGAATGGACATTCGCGGCTTACGAGATCCGCAAGAAGAATCTGCTGTCGCGTGACCCGGTCAATCCGACCATCACGCAGCAGGTAGGAGAGCAATCGTCACGCGGACTGGAAGCCTCAGCCAGCGTGGAAGTGGTGCGCGGCCTGCGTCTGGATGTCAACGGTACGGTGCTGCGTGCGCGCTACGACGACTTCAACGAATCGGTCGGTGGCGTACTGGTGTCGCGCGCCGGCAATGTGCCGACCAGCGTACCGCAGCAGGCGGCCAATGCGTGGTTGACCTGGAACTTCGTGCCACAGTGGACGCTGGGGGCGGGCCTGCGTTACGTAGGTGGCCGCTATGCGGATACTGCCAATCGTGTGCGCGTACCAAGCTACACAACGGTCGACACTGCACTGTCGTGGCGCGTGTCGAAGCAGGCGGCGTTGACGCTGCGCGTCTACAACCTGTTTAACCGCGATTACGCCGAATCGTTCTCGAACGGCGGCCAGCAATGGCTGCTGGGGCGTCCTCGCTCGGCCGAGCTGTCAGTCAACTTCTACTTCTGAGGCCGCGGCCGTGTGGCGCAAGCTCAGGGTGAAGCGCTGGCTGTACCTGATCCATCGCTGGATGGGGATAGCCGGCTGCCTGCTGATCGCGATGTGGTTTGGCTCGGGGCTGGTCATGATGTATGTGGGATTTCCCGCGCTGACCGATACCGAACGGCTGGCCGGCCTGCCGCCGCTGGCGCTGCGCTCGATCGCCACCACGCCCGACGCAGCCATGGTAGCGGCGGGGCTCGATACCTTCCCGCGTAGCCTGCGGCTCGAGATGGCGGGCGATCTACCCGTCTATCGCATGATCGATGGCAAGGGCAGGCCGTACACCGTTTCCGCGGTCGATGGCCGAGTGATCTCGCAAATCGACGCAACCACGGCGCAGGCTATCGCACAACGGTTTGCCGGCAAGCCGGCGCAGTGGCTGGAGACGGCCGAGCGCGACCAGTGGACCGTGCCAAATGGGCTGAACGCCTGGCGGCCGTTGCACCGCCTCGCTATCGACGACGGCCTTGGCACCGAACTCTACGTCTCGGCGAAGACCGGCGAGGTCATGCGCGATACACACCGCACCGAACGCTTCTGGAACTGGCTGGGCGCGGTGCCACACTGGCTCTACTTCACGCCAATCCGCAAGGATCCGCCGTTGTGGCGGCAAGTGGTGTTGTGGACGTCGGGGCCATGCGTGGTGGTGGCCATTAGCGGTATCTGGATTGGCTGGTTGCGGTTGCGTGTGCGGCGTCGCTTTGCGCACGGCAGCATGGGCGGCACGTCGCCCTATCACGGCTGGATGGCGTGGCACCACGCCGCGGGCCTTGTCGGCGCGCTGTTCCTGCTGTTCTGGCTGATCTCGGGCTGGCTGTCAGTCAATCCGAACCAGTGGTTCAATGGGCGCGGTTTCGAAGGGGCGGCGCTGCAGCGCTACGCCGGGCATGCGGCCGCGTCATTCCCGACACCGGCCTGGCACGCGCTTGGTGATGGCGTGCGCGAGATCCGCATGACGTGGACGGGAGGCAGGCCGGTGCTGCTGGCGTCTTCGAGTGACGGACACGTGCGTGCGATCGATCCACACGGTGGTGCACCGCTGCAGTGGCGGGACGATGCATTGATCCGTGCCGCGGCGACGCTGATGCCCGAGGCACGCATCGCGTCAACAGATGTGCAAACCGAACCCGATGCTTATTGGTACAGCCATCACCATGCGCGCCGCTTCCCGGTACTGCGCATTGGTTTCGACGATGCCAGCCATACCTGGGTCTACGTCGATCCGGCGACCGGGCAGGTCATCGGCCGTAGCGACGATAGCCGCCGCATTTACCGCTGGCTGTTCAACGCCGTTCACAGCTACGACTTCGTGGCGTTGACGCAAAACCGTCCCTGGTGGGATGTTGTGGTCTGGGCACTGTCGATCGTCGGCCTGGCGATGTCTGTCAGCGGCGTGGTGGTGGGATGGCGGCGGCTGCGCCGCTGAGCCGCTGGGCCTGCACTCGTTCCGCAAGAAACAATCTTCTCACGCGAACGGCATCGGCCCCTCGAAATGGTCTACGTAGCATAGGTGCGATACGGTGCCGCCAGTTGTTCCCCATCGATGCAGCATGAAGGCCGGGGGCTCCATGTACGACGCTGGTTTTGCATCGGCATGCAATCGCAAGGCAATCTGGGTCGTGGTGCTCGGACATGTCAACACGGGTATCGTACCTAGACGCGCATGCATGGCACGGTGAACGTGTCCTGCGATGATCAAGTCGACATTCCGATGCCGCGACAATACTTGATCGACAACGCCAGACTCGCGCAATCCATACTTGTCCAGATAGGGGATGCCGGTGTCGAACGGCGGGTGATGCATCGCAATGACGATTCGCCTGTCCCGGTTCGCTTCGAGTTCACGTTCAAGCCACGCAAGCGTCGATGGGCTTAGTTCGCCATGGTGGAAGCCCGGAACGGTGCTGTCGACTGCCAACACATGCACAGCGCCAACGTCGAAACCAAAATTGAGTTCGCCGGCCTCGGGCCACCATGGCTGGTCGCCAAATGCCGCCCGCAGAGCATCCCGATTGTCGTGATTGCCAGGCATGAGTGCATAGGGGTGGATCAACGACCCGAGTAGCTCTCTCAGCATGGCATAGGCCTCTGGCGATCCGTCGTCGGTCAGGTCTCCGGAGATCAGGACGGTGTCAGGGGCGGGGTCCAGACGGTTGAGCGCATGGATGGCGCTCAGGAACATGGCATTCGAGTCGATCAGGTTCTGGTAAAGCATGCCCTGAGGTCGAACATGGATATCTGAAACCTGTGCGATCGATGTCATCGGTATTCCCGGCTTCCCCTGCTGGTGTGCAAATGTGTCGCTCGTCCCTTGAGCATGTTAGCCGAGGTCAGGGACGGTTGTGCGTGCACCGAATTTGGGCGAAATACTGGTTAGCCATCGCCTTATGTCCTGATGTCGCCAGCGACCTATCGTACCGGCGTTGATTCGGACTGAGAGCGTGGCTCGCACTACGCCTTGGTGGAGGTCGCTAGCTGGACGCACCGTTTTGCAAGGACATCGGTTGGGTCCACCAGTGCTACGCTCGCGCTCCCGACCGGAAAGCTGTCGGCCTGCGAGAAAATGAGCGGCAGTTCGGTACAGCCGAGGATCTGGACTTGTGCGCCCTTACTTTGAAGGTGCTCGATGGCCGCCCGAAGTGACTCGGCACAGTGCCCCTGCGTGTAGCCGGCCTTCACGCCTGCCGGGCCGTAGATGGCGTCCATCACCATGTCCTGGAAGTCGGGCGACGGCGTGATCAACTCGAGCTGCCCCTCGGCGGCATCGTGATAGACCCGGCTCTCCACTGTGCCTGACGTCGCGAGTAGTCCGACTTTCGTGCCCTTTCCATACTTGCTCACAATGTGCCCGACGGTCTCCGTCAGCATGTTCACAATCGGGATCGAGAGATGCGGTTGAAGCCGCTCGACATACGCATGGGCGGTATTGCAGGGGATTGCAATGGCGTTGGCGCCCTCGGATTCGAGACGTTTGCAGGTCGCATAGAGTGCAACTGTCGGGTCCGCTTCGTGGCGCAGAAGATTTGCGGTGCGATCCGGGATTTGCGGATTTTGCTCCACGACCATCTTGATGTGATCCTGGTCCCTGGTCGCGACGGTGTTGCTCACGACCTTGCCCATGAAGTCGACCGTTGCGGCAGGGCCCACGCCGCCGACGATGCCGAGCTTGAAGGCCGGACTGACTTGTCCGTCCGCCATGGACGTAGCATAGTCAGCGTAGACCTGGTTCACATCGACAATGGGGATGCCACGACGTTGCAACGCGGTGGCGACCAGTGAAAGTTCGGTCATTCCCGGGACAATCAAGGCGGCCCCGGCGTCGAGCAATTCCAGACACGATTGATGGACGTGCTCCAGGGCGATGCCCTCGGTGTTCCCGCCTTTGATGCCGTCTGCACCGTACACCGCCTCCATCAGTGCAGCCTGTGTCGTGGCAGTCGGATATACGATCTCATAGCGTTGACGGAAGTGCGTATCGAACAAGCCCGCAACGCGAACGTAATCTGACGTCAGGACGCCAATGCGTCCACCGTCCGGCAATGCGTCACGCAACGCCTGGGCCAGCGCATCCATCATGTTGACAATGCGAACCGAAAGCTCCGACTGGAGTTCATCGCGAAAGGTGTGGGATGCGAAGCAGGGCATGAGCACCGCGTCAACCTTTCTGCTTTCAAAGGATTGGCACGTCTTGAAGACGTAGAGCTTACGCCCTGTCATGCCGGCATCACGGGTAAGCGGGGCGGCGACGTCTCGAAACGGATGCTGCTCGAACAAGAAGTGATAGCGACCCTGATCTGCCATTACCGCGCGGCATTTCACAAGCTTGAGGAAGAGATCAGCCCCGGCAAGCGTCCCGAGGCCGCCGATGATTCCAAAGGTAAGGTCTTGCATTGCGTCTGTGAGTAGGTTCGGTTTCGAGGCTGATTCCGTGCGGGGAGAATTAAGCTTAGTTCATGGATGCGTGGCGCTCACCTGTGTGGCGAGCGCACCCGACGGCACGGCATCCGTGGCGCCATCGACCGTCTCAGGTGATGTTTCGTTCTCAAGTTTTGCCACGACCGCGGTGGCAACGCTGTTGCCGACGACATTGGTTGCGGTTCGGCCCATGTCGAAGAACTGGTCGATGCCAATGATGAGCAGAAGGCCGGCCTCCGGAAGATGGAACATGGGCAGCGTAGCTGCTACCACCACCAGGGAAGCCCGTGCAACGCCAGCCATGCCCTTGCTCGTGACCATAAGCACCAGGAGGATGGTCAGTTGCTGGGTAAAGGACAGTTCAATGTTGTACGCCTGTGCAATGAACATGACGGCGAACGCCTGATACATCATCGAACCATCAAGGTTGAACGAATATCCGAGTGGCAAGACGAAGCTCGACACGCGTTTGGAGACGCCAAAGCGTTCCAGGGCCGTGATGGTCTTCGGGTACGCCGATTCGCTGCTGGCGGTCGAGAATGCGAGCAGAATTGGTTCGCGGATCAGCTTCCCAAGCTGCCAGGTCCTACTGCCGAGGAACAGGAAACCCACACCGAACAGGATTGCCCAGAGGATCGCGAGCCCGAGGTAGAACTCGCCGATCAGCTTGCCGTAGCTGACCAGAACGCCGACACCTTCCACTGTGATGGAAGCCGCCATCGCGGCAAAGACGCCGACCGGCGCGAAGCGCATCACGTAGTCCGTGATGCGAAACATGACCTTTGTCAGTTCTTCGATCGCGTTGACAAGGGTCGACTTGCCGCTGCCTTTTACGAACGCCAACGCCGCGCCAAAGAAGAGCGAGAACACCAGAATCTGGAGAATCTCGTTGTTGGCCATGGCTTCGAAGATGCTCTTTGGAAACACATGTGTGATAAAGCCCCTCAGGCTGAAGTCGCCGACCTTGAGGTTGGTGGCTGCCGCGCTGGCTTCGGGGATGGTGAGGTTCAAATGGGCACCCGGCTGGAACAGGTTGACCAGCAGCATGCCCAGCGCGAGGGAGATGGCCGAGGCGGAAATGAACCAGATCATGGCTCTCAGGCCAATTCGCCCGACGGCGCCGCTGTCTGCCATGCTGGCCAGCCCACCAACCAAGGTGGCGAACACCAGTGGTGCAATGATCATCTTGATCATGCGCAGAAAAATATCGGTCACGATGCCGAAATAGCCTGCCATTTCTTTCGCGGCCTGGGCATCCTTGGCCAGGGTGTGGCACAGCCATCCAACGGCTATGCCGGCCACCATTGCAACCACGATATGTGTGGTCAGTCGTTTTGTATTCATTTGTGTTCTCCTCCGATAGATGGTCTGACCGGGTACTCGTAGCCCCGATGCCTATTTGTTGAATGCGATCGGCGCGCGGGGCGACGTCAAGACTTCCGGCCGGAGAATCTCATTCAGGGCGTTCTGAGACAGCAGGCCTCGCTCCAACACGATGTCAGCAACCTTGCGGCCGGTTTCCAGCGCTTCGCGTGCGACCTCGGTCGAGTTTGCGTATCCGATGTAGGGGTTCAGCGCGGTCACGAGCACGATGGACCGGTCCAGCATTTCACGCATATGGTCACGGTTCGCCGTAATGCCGCGCACGCACTTTTCCTCAAGCGTGGCGCAGGCTTGCGTCAGATGGCTGATGCTGCGGAACAGTGAATAGGCAATGACCGGCTCAAAGGCGTTGAGCTGCAGTTGGCCGGCCTCAGCGGCCATGGTGATGGTCATATCATTACCGATGACTTCGAAGGCCACCTGATTCACGACTTCCGGAATCACCGGATTTACCTTGCCGGGCATGATGCTGGATCCTGCCTGCACAGGAGGCAGGTTGATCTCGCCCAGCCCGGAGCGCGGACCACTGGACAGAAGGCGCAGGTCATTGCAAACCTTGGAGAGCTTCACGGCAATCCGCTTGAGCACCCCTGAGAGCTGAACGAACGCGCCGCAGTCTTGTGTCGCCTCAATGAGGTAGGGCGCGGTATGTAGCGGTAGTCCGCTTACGGTGCACAGGTGTTTGCGCACGAGAACCGCGTAGTCCGGATGGGCATTGATGCCGGTGCCGATCGCCGTGGCACCGAGATTCATTTCGCTGATGAGCGGCAAGGCTTCGCCCAATCGCTGGCGGTCTTCATTCAGCATGACGGCGTACGTGCCGAATTCCTGTCCCAACGTCATGGGCACGGCGTCCTGGAGCTGCGTGCGACCCACCTTCAGCATGTCGCGGAACTCCGCGGACTTGCGTTCGAAGGACGACTCGAGCAGCGCCATCTGGTCCAGCAACCGCAGCACGCTACGATAGGTGGCAATCTTTAGCGCCGTTGGGTACACGTCGTTGGTCGATTGACTCATGTTGACGTGTTCATTCGGATGCAGCACGTCGTATTCGCCGCGCTTGCATCCCAGAATTTCCAGCGCTTTGTTGCATACGACCTCGTTGGCATTCATATTGGTCGAGGTGCCTGCGCCGCCCTGAATCAGATCGACCGCAAACTGGTCCGCGTGCTGGCCCGCGCGAATGGCCTTGCAGGCCTCGACAATTGCGTTGGCGCGCTGCTCATCAAGCAGTTCCAATTCGAGGTTTGCAAGCGCCGCGGCTTCCTTGATATCGACCAGGGCGACGATCAGCTCGGGGTACTTCGAGATCGGGTCGCCGGTGATCGGGAAGTTTTCCAGTGCCCTCAGCGTATGAATGCCGTAGTACGCGTCTGCCGACACCTCGCGATAACCAAGCAGGTCGTGCTCGCGTCGCGTTCCGTTGAAATTTTGTTGAATAGCCATCGCATCCCTTGTCAGTGCGCCTTGGTGCGCAACCGGATTCTAGGAGAGCAACGGAAACCACTTGATGAGGATGTAAAATGAAACTATTCCATACCAGAATAGTTTTGCAATGAGCGATTTTTGGCGCACTTTATCGGCAGTTTTGTATTGTATAAGGCATATTTATTTTGCATTTTTGCTCCAGACAGTGCGCTGCAACGGCAATCTCAAGCCTTTCATGGGGCTTTAAACGTCAGACGCAAAGGGGCGCCCAATGCAATTGAAATGGATAGAAGATCTCCTGGCGATCGAGCAAACTCGCAGCTTTTCCAGAGCTTCCGAGCTTCGGTTTGTTACCCAATCCGCGCTTTCACGACGCGTCAAATCGCTGGAAGATTGGGTCGGCGTCGAACTGGTAGATCGTGGTACCTACCCGGTCGAACTGACGCCTGCCGGCCGCAGGTTTTGCGAGCAAAGCAAGGAATCCGTCGGTGCGATAACGGAACTGCGGTCGGAATTGCGTCAGGAAGCAAAGATGCCAGGCCGTTCCATCCAGATCGCCGCTGGCCATACGCTCTCGTTGACGTTCTTGCCAAAGTGGCTGAAGCAGTTCCATCAGCAGACGGGCGATTTCAATGCGCGGGTCGTTGCTGCAAACGTTCACGACGCCGTTGTGGCATTGGCGGAAGGCAGTTGCGACCTGATGATCGGATATCACCATCCGCTTGTGCCAATCCTGCTCGACCGAGACAAGTTTGCCGGACTGACTTTAGGGCATGAGGATTTCATCCCCGTGTCTGCGCCAGACGACCGCGGAAACCCGTTGTTCTCGCTGCCGGGCGCTCCCGGCGATCCGCTCCCATACCTCGCGTACACGGCTACGACATTCATGGGACGCGTTGTCGACATGATCTTGAACAGCGCCGACGTAACGTACCATCTGCGAAGCTGCTACGAAGCGGACATGGCGATGTTGCTGATGAAGATGGTGGTCGAACGCTACGGCATTGCGTGGTTACCGGTAAGCGCGGTAGCGGAGGAGATCGCAGCGGGGCGCCTGGTCCAGGCGGGCCACGACACCTGGACTGCTCAACTGGAAATAAGATGCTATCGGGCGATTTCCAACACCAACCCTACGCTGCAAGACCTATGGAAGTCATTGGACGACACTGCTTTGTCTGAGCACGTCGAAGGCGAAGCTCCAGTCTGAGTAAGCCGTGCAGGCAAGATGAGCCGATAGCACCGCCCGATAATCGCGGTCGATGGTCGATGGTCGATGGTCGATGGTCGATGGTCGATGGTCGATGGCCGATGGGTGACGATGCAACATGTCGGCCGGCTCGCCATCACGCTCCGGCCATGGTCTCCGGCGTGACCTCCCACCCTGCATCGATGCCGCCAGGAAGCATCTGCCCACGGTCTTCGCCTACCTCCGCATCAATCAGCCGATTCAGCTTGTCGTTCATGGCAACGACAAGCTCACGGTATCGACTTTCGGTCGCCAGATTGTGCATCTCGAACGGGTCGGTCTGCAGGTCATACAACTCCACGTCATTGAAGCGGTTGAGCTCTTCCAACGTCCCGGGCCGGTTATGCTGCTTGGGCGAGAAGTAGCGGACGAACGTGTAGCGCCCATCGAACACCGAGCGGACGGCGCCGCGCTTCATCAGGTCGGGCCGCATGCCTGTGCTCTTGAACTGGTCTGGCTTGCCGCCCTTTTGCAGGTACTCCACGGCCTTGTAGAGGAAATCCCCGTCGATGTAGGCCAGCATGTTGTAGCAGAACAGCGCGCCGTCGCGAATCGCATTCGCATTGGCCTTTTCCGGGGCGCTTAGCAGGCCCGAAAAATCCTTGCCCGCAAGGCCCTTGACCAGCGCCGCGCGCTTGGTGGCATCCACGCCAGTCATCGCAACCAGGGTCGGCGCGATGTCCAGGTGCGAGGTGACGGCGCGGCATTGCTTGCCGCCCGGATAGGCCGGATGGGAGATGATCAGCGGTACGTTGTTCTGCTCGCGATACGAGACGGCCCCCTTGGCGTGAAGCTGGTGGGCCCCGTCCATGTCGCCATGGTCGGACGTCAGGATCACGATGGTCTTGTCGGTCAGGCCCGCGGCGTCGAGTTCGGCCAGTACAGATGCGATATTGCGGTCGACGTCGCGCATGCAGTTCAGGTAATAGTTGTGTCGCCGCCGCCAACGCGCTTCCTCGTTGGGAATGGCGCCTACCATGGCGTCGTGTGAGCGCAGGAAATCCCGGTGGGCGGGCGGACGCCCCGGTGCGTCGAGCGCCTGTGCGTGGCTGGCCGGAAGTGTGAAATTCCACTGCTTCGCATATAGCGGATCGTTCGGATCGCGGGCAACATGCGCAAGGCCGCGCATTGCCTGAACCGTGGTTCCGGGCGGGTCGGTGTCGTAGAACATCACGTCATGCGGATTGACGAGGTTCATCGCCAGAAACCATGGCTTGCCTTGTGTCGCAAGATCGCGGCCTTTCCCGCGCAGCCAACTCGTCCCCATGGCGGCGATCACCCCATCGTGCAGGTAGCCGCCGCTCGTGTGGGCAATGATATCGCCGATCCCGATGTAGTCCGAGAAGCCATAGGCTTCCATTTCTGCGGTAAATATCTTCGTTGGCGTGCCAAGCTTGTTAACGGTCTCGAACTCCTTGGTGAGATGCCATTTGCCTTTGTACGCGGTGTAGTAGCCTGCGTCGCGAAGCATGTCACCAAGCGTCGGTATGTCGGTCGACATGCTGGTGATCCACGGAAAATTGGTGTTGTCGAACATCCGCGTCTGCTGGATGTGCTGGCCTGTATAGAGTATTGACCGCGACGGCGTGCAGACGCACGAGTTGATCTGGTGGTTCAGGAACGTCGTGCCACGCTTCATCAAGCGTTCATGTGCCGGCAGGCTGTAGCCCACCGGCAGTTCTCCCGGCCGAAAATAGCGCTCCTGATCGACAAGGATAAGAAGAATGTTGTACGGGCCGGCCGCCTGGCTCGCCGTGGAGGGCACGGCGCTATCTGTGCCGGGCGCCGCAGCCTGGGCGGTGTGGACCCCGCCAAGGCCCAACGCCGCGGCGCCCAGGCCGGTAGCGCGGAGAAAATCGCGCCGAGTCAGCCCCGATTCCGGATCCCGGTCGTTTTCCATCTTGATTTCCCCATCGATGGCGCGCCGCATGGTGGGACTTACGGATCGCGACATACACATCGCCGGCGCACGTCAATGCAGCCTAGCAATATCACTTCGTGTCAACAAGCCGGCTTCCGGAAGCCGTGGCGCACGGTATGTGCGCCACCGCACGCAGGATCACAACAGCGATTAGATCGGAGTCGGGAAGGGATCATTGGTCGCCCGTCGCCATCAGGAGCGCCTTAACTGCGGCGTGGCACACCGCCCCCGAGCGCGGTGGAAATCTTGAATGCGGCTGCCCGAACGGGGTTCGCAAAAGATTCCGAATAGCGTGCGGTTGGCATGGTCAACGTAACGGCACCGGCAAGCTCGCCAGCGGCATTGAATACCGGGGCAGAGACACCCCCTAGTTCTGGGACCCGGTCTCCCACCAGCATCGCTATCCCCGCTTCACGCACTCGTTCGTAGACTTCTCCTTCGGCGCCCGAATAAGCCATCAAGACGCGACCACCAGCGCCGCGATCAATAGGCAGCAATTCACCTGCGCGTATGTGGTCGCGAACCGGTTGGGGCGAATCGACGCGATAGAGACATAGCCGGAAATCGCCCTGGCGTACGTGGAACGCGGCACTTTCCTTGGTCTCGCGCATGAGCTCGCGCAACGCGGGCATGACGATCTCTTCAAGCGAAAACGAAGCCGAGTAAATGGCGTGCAGCCTTGCGACGCCAGGGCCGAGACTGTAGCTCCCATCCGCCTTCTGCTGAACCAGCCCCTTGTGTTGCAACGACGCTAACAACCGCAGCGTGGTGCTCTTGTAGAGCCGTGCGCGTTCGGCCATCTCGGTGAGCGTGAGGGAGGTGTCTTCAAAAGTGAATACGTCGAGCAAGGACAACGCGCGATCGACGGTGGATGCCCCGCCGGGCGCCGAATCCTCTTCGGCCATCGGGGTGTTTTGTGGCTTGCGCGGCATAAGTTGGATAAGGGTAAGTCCGAAGGTTGACCTTCGTCGAAAGCATACCCTACACTAAATCAGAACATAGTTCCATCTTATGGAACGGATAACGGAGCGTCAAGTGAAGAAGGTCCTCATCAGTGAAGTTGGCCCCCGGGACGGCCTACAAGCCATTCATCAAACCATGCCCACCGAGCGGAAATGCCGGTGGATCGACGCCTTGGCAGCGGCCGGCCTGCAGGAAATTGAAGTCGCATCCTTTGTTTCTCCCAAGCTGCTGCCGCAGATGGCGGACGCAGCAGAAGTTGTGCGGCATGCATGCACAATTCCCGGTTTGCACGTCGCGGCCCTTGTTCCGAATCTGAAAGGTGCGCAAGCTGCCTTCGAAGCAGGCGCCCACAAAATCACGCTTCCGGTGTCAGTCAGCGAGGCACATTCGCTCGCCAACATTCGAAAGACGCATCGGCAGATGCAGGACGAAGTGGCGGCAATCGTGGCCCTGCGCAATGAAGCATTCCCCACGGTTGCGATAGAGGCCGGCATGTCCGTCGCATTCGGCTGCACCATCGCTGGCAATGTGCCTGACGACGACACGATTCGCATGTCGGTGCGAATGGCCGAACTTGGCGTCGACGAGGTGGGCCTGTCGGACACCTCTGGTTATGCCAATCCAGTCCAGGTCAAGCGCCTTTTCAAGCGGTTGCAGGCGGAAGTTGGCGAGAAGGCGGGCGGTGCGCACTTCCACAATACGCGCGGGCAGGGCCTGGCCAATGTCATGGCCGCTCTCGAAGTCGGCGTGTCCACCTTTGACGCAAGCCAGGGCGGGCTGGGCGGATGCCCATATGCTCCGGGGGCCACTGGCAACATCGTGACCGAAGATTTGGTGTTCCTCCTGGAGGCTAGCGGCATTGATACCGGAATTGATATCGAGAAGCTCAACGCCGCAAGGAATATTCTCTCGGGTGCGCTTCCGGGTGAGCCGCTTTACGGTTTCGTCCCCTCGGCTGGCCTGCCCAAAGACTTTCGCTATGCTCGGGAGCGGGCATGAGCCAAGACACCAACGCCAATCAAGACCAGCCCCGGTTGCCGCTCGCAGGAATTCGGGTCGTTGAGTTCTCGCACATGATCATGGGTTCCTCCTGCGGCATGGTGCTTGCAGACCTGGGCGCGGAAGTCATCAAGATTGAACCTACCACCGGCGACAATACGCGCCGCCTAAAGGGTTCGGGTGCGGGCTTCTTCACGATGTTCAATCGAAACAAGAAAAGCCTGCCCGTCAATCTCCAGGATCCTCGTGGCCGCGAACTTGTCTTGCGCCTGCTGGGAACTGCAGATGTGGTGACCGAGAACTTCAAGCCCGGCGCCATGGCAAAGCTCGGCTTTGACTATCCCAGCCTGAGCAAATTGAATCCGCGTGTTGTGTATGTTTCCCACAAAGGCTTTCTGCCGGGGCCGTACGATCATCGCACCGCGCTCGATGAGGTCGTTCAGATGATGGGCGGCCTTGCTTACATGACGGGACCTGAGGGACGTCCGCTGCGAGCGGGCGCAGCGGTCAACGACATCATGGGCGGCGTGTTTGGCGCGCTTGGTGCAATCGTCGCCCTGTGGGAGCGACAGTCAACGGGAAAGGGCCAGGAAGTCCAGTCCGCATTGTTTGAGAACAATGTTTTCCTCGTCGGGCACCACATGATGCAGTACGCCGTAACGGGGGCTGCTGCCGCGCCGATGCCGAGCCGCATCTCCGCCTGGGCGATCTATGACGTATTCAACGTCGCCAACGACGAGCAAATCTTCCTCGCTGTGGTCTCCGACACGCAATGGAAGACGTTCTGTGAAGCGTTCGGATTCTCTGACTTGGCTGCGGACGACCGCCTGGAGACCAACAACCAGCGCGTCGATGCACGCCCATGGCTGATGCCTATCGTGCGTGAGCGTCTTGCAGCTATGCGAAAGCAGGACATCGCCGATGTTTTTGAAAAGAATGGGCTTCCCTACGCGCCAATTGCCCGGCCCCAAGACCTCTTCGAAGACGAGCATCTGCTTGCCACCGGGGGGTTGGCCGACATCGTTGTGCCAGAAGGGCCTCGGGCTGGCCAGGCGACCCGGTCGCCGCTCTTGCCGTTCACGTTGGACGGTCGTCGGCCGGGTGTGCGGACCAATCCGCCGAAGATCGGTGAATTCGGCCTCGAACTGCTCTCCGAGATTGGCTTAAACGGCGCAGAGCTGGATGAGTTGAAGCGCGCGGGCGTCGTCGGGCCTCTGTCCTGAAGTAGCGGCCAGCACTGAACGCAAAAACATACTGGAGACAGATCTTGAAGATTCCATTCGCACCACGAGCGTTTGTCACGGTCCTTGCATCGCTTACGGTAGCGCTTTCCAGCACCGGGGCATCCGCGGAAAAGGCGTACCCTGCGAAGCCCATCAGATTGATTGTGCCGATGCCCCCGGCCGGTGGTACCGACACCATCTCTCGAATCATTGCGGATCGCATCGACGATGCGAACGGCTGGACTATCGTGATTGAGAACAAGCCAGGAGCGACCGGAAACATCGGTATGGACGCCGTAGCGAAATCTCAACCCGACGGCTACACCGTGGGGATGGGGCAGGCGGCCAACCTTGCGATTAATCCTTGGCTGTACCGATCAATGCCGTTCAATCCGCTTAAGGATTTCGCACCGATTGGCTTGGTTGCCGCACAGCCGGTCATCCTGGTGGTGAAGGCGGACTCACCATTCAAGACCCTTGCCGATCTCGTGACGGCGGCCAAGGCGAAGCCTGGTGCCGTCCGAATGGCGTCACCGGGCAATGGAACGATCGGGCATATGTCGGGCGAGTTGCTCGCGCGCAAGGCGGCGGTGAAGTTCCTTCATGTTCCTTATAAAGGGGCGGGGCCTGCCATGACCGACCTCCTCGGTGGGCAAACGGACTTCTACTTCATTACACCGCAGTCGGCCTTTAGCATGCTCCAAGGGGGGAAGCTGCGCGCTTTGGCGGTAACCTCGCCGAAGCGCCTGCCCGCACTTCCTGGCGTCCCAACGGTAGCGGAGTCTGGCTTCCCAGGGTTCCAGTCGAGCGCATGGACGGGGCTGGTCGCGCCGGCCGGCACGCCGCAAGCGGTCATTGATCAACTCAATGCGCGTCTGCAACAGGCGCTCAAGAACCCCAAGACGATTGAGAAGCTTCACGCCGAAGGCTCGGAGCCTTTGGGCGGCACGCCTGCCGAGTTCACCGCGTTCATGCAAGCCGAGCATGCGAAGTGGGGAGGCGTGGTCAGGGAAGCGAACATCAAGTTGGACAACTGATTACCGAGCCCACCTGTTGGTTTGAGTGCATTAACCTAGTTTCACCAGAACCGCTTCCGCCCCCTGGGCCGGCAGCCTGCCGAGCTGCCCAATAGCAGCCTCAAGGAGACTGACATGTTCCCGAAGTTCGTCATCGCTTTAGTATCGCTAACAATCTCTGCGCAAGTAATGGCAGCCGACCCCTATCCGTCGAGACCTGTCCGTGTCATCGTGCCGTACTCGGCAGGCGGAACCACCGATTTCGTCGCGCGGCAGGCAGCACAAAAGCTTTCCGAAAACCTCGGCAAATCGTTTGTCGTGGAGAATAAGCCGGGCGCCAGCGGCACGATCGGAACCGTGCAGGTAGCTCGCGCGACGCCCGATGGATACACCCTGCTGGCAAACGACACGACCTACACGATGTTGCCGGGGCTGTTCAAGACACTGCCATGGGATCATGCCAAGGATCTGGTGCCTGTCACCGTGATCGCGCAGACGCCGGTCATCCTCATCGTACCGGCGGGGTCTCAGTTCAAGTCGCTTCAGCAGTTGATTGACTTCGCGCGGAAGAATCCGAACAAGCTCAATTTTGGATCGGGTGGTGCAGGCAGTTCGACCCATCTCGCCGCCGCCGTGTTCGAACGGGAAGCTGGAATCAAGATGACACACGTTCCGTACAAAGGGGCAGGCGATGCACTGATGGGACTGGTAGCCAGCAACGTTGACGTGCTTGTTACCGCTACGCCGACCGCGATTCCCCAGATCAAGGGAGGGAAGGCGCGAGCTCTCGCCGTAAGCGGTAACGCAAGGCTGACGTCCACGCCGGACGTCCCCACATTTGCCGAAGCAGGCTTGAAAACATACAACGTCAGCAATTGGTTCGGCCTGGCTGCTCCCAAAGGCACGCCACCTGAGATCGTTGCGCTGCTGCAAAAGGAAGTGCAGAAGAGCGTCAATGACAAGGACGTGAAGGAGCGCCTGCTAAGCATGGGCGCGACGCCCGGAGGCGAAACGTCAGCGGCTTTCTCGCGCCGGATTGTGGAAGATACCAAGATGTGGACAGACGTCGCGAAGTCTGCCGACGTCAAGCCAGAATAAATCGTCACGATAGGAATCCATATGTACTTCCGGACTGTGCCAAGAGAGACGCCGCTCGAGATATTCACTTCGATGCCTGAGCGGTTCCGTAAGGTGAACACTCGGTCGGACTGGGCCGATGCCAACAAGGCTGGAAACTGCGTCGCAAGCTTCCTCGAAGGACCGGTCTTCGACCGTGCGGGAAATCTCTACGTAACCGACATACCGTACGGGCGCATCTTCCGTATCTCGCCCGCGGCCGAATGGTTGCTGGTGGCGGAGTACGACGGTGAGCCTAACGGGATGGCCTTTCTCGATGATCGCCGCCTTGCGATTGCGGACTACAAGAAGGGGCTGCTTGAACTCGACGTGGAATCCGGCGCAATACGGCCCATCCTGTCCCGCAGGAATGCGGAAGGCTTCAAAGGCTTGAATGATCTGATTGTCTCGTCGTGCGGGGATATCTACTTCACCGACCAGGGGCAAACAGGTCTGCACGATCCAACGGGCCGTGTCTTCCGCCTGCGAGTGTCCGGGCAGCTGGATATGTTGCTGAACAACGTACCGAGCCCGAACGGTCTGGTTCTGTCGCCCGATGAGAAGGTGCTGTTCGTCGCCGCTACACGTGGAAACTGCATCTGGCGCGCTCCGCTGCAATCAGATGGCAGCGTTTCGAAGGTGGGCCAGTTCTTTACCTTTTACGGTGCCAGTGGCCCGGACGGTCTGGCGATGGACAAGGAAGGCCGTCTGTACGTTGCACACGCAAGCCTGGGCTGCGTCTGGATTCTGAACCGCAGAGGCGAGCCTGAACGCATTCTGACGAGTCCAACGGGAGCGACAACAACAAACCTTACGTTCGGTCCCTCAGCATCCCTGGAAGTATTCGTGACCGAGTCAGAGACTGGAACGATCCTCCGTGCGACGCTGTAGGTTTGCTTGAGAGCTGGTCGCCCGACACAAAGTCTTGGTGGTCCGTATCGGCAGTTTTCTCCTTGGCGGTTGCCATTGATCGAATGGTGGCCGCTTCCTCAGTTCACCGTATCGCAGCGCCTCGCATACCCCATCTGTAGGGTGAGGTCTCCAGCATCGTGTGCCGTAAATATCTGCTGGCCGCCGGTACGAAGTAAGACTTCTGGCCGCGATGGCGGCCCCGGTTGCCTCATTGGGGTATCTCCATCGCTTCCCATTGGGACAACAACTGCGCGCTCCTTCGCAACGTGGCACTGTTCAACGTCTGCGTTCCCCAGACATCGATTCGGCCGGCATATTCTGCCAGGAGCCAAAAATGCCGTATCGCGACAAACGGGGCTATGGCGGAAAAGTCCGCGGCTTCGATGGGGCGGATGCTGCTATAGCCGGCAATGTAGCGTAGCCACCGTTCTTTTGATCGTGCATCCAGTTCGGCGCCTGCCGTACGCGGCAGCATCGCCCACAGATAGACCGCGAGTTCGTAGGCTAGCCAGCCTGGGCCAGCATCGTCAAAATCGAAGAACGATGCGATGCGGCTGCCATCCGGGCCATCGGTCATGAAGTTATTGCTGCCATGGCAGTCGCCGTGGCAGTTCACGTGGCTCAATCCATGTGTTGCGCTGAGGCGAGCGTCCAGCCGCTGGGCAATGGTGAGGAGCTCGTCTCGCAGTCCATCGTCAAGCGCTGGTGCTGTGCAGAGACGATCAACCGAAGCATGAAGCAATTGCGGGAGCTCAAGCGCATACCGGCTTGCCGGGCCGCTGTAGTGCTGGCCAGCCTCGTGAAGAAGGGCGAGTCCGCGGCCAGTTGCTTCAATGTCGACCAAAGCGTCATCGGGCGGCTCACCTTCAAGATACTCGAACAGCATCAAGGGCCGGCTGCCTTCGGGAAGGTCCATCGAAATCGCCTCAACGCCCAAACGGGCCGGCAGCGACGCCGCGACATGAGCGCCAGCTGACTTCAGGTGGCGCAGTAGTGCTGCTTCATACTCGATATTGGGCGCGCCACGTGGGCGGCGGGCGCAAAGACGTGCTACGGCGCGTCGGCCATCGCTAAAGCGAAGTCCGTAGACATGGTTAAAGCCGCGTCGCAACAGTTCGCATTCCACCACTGAGCCAAGCGCGTAACCCAGGCTAACCGCTGTTGCAATGGCCGCCGTGGACGGAGTGCTTTGGGCGATTTCGATATTCACAGTCATGGATCGATGAGCATGGTGGATGGAGGAGGGGTTCAGAAAACCACCTCGTCACTCACTGCTTCGGCTTGCCTCGGGATTGCGTCATAGTCAATGCGACGCAGATCCACGTTCGTCGCGGCGACTGCTTTTGGAAATCGCGGCAGACGGCTCGTTTGCAACCCTCCGAGTCCTCACCGGGATCGGCTTTCCTGTCACGAGAATGATGAAAACATAGCCTCGACTCCGCGGCTCGTTGACAGGCACGAATCGGCAGAAGACTTGAGCGATATTCTGGATGCAGGCGAGCTCATTTTCCTCCCTGAAGCTGGGAGGAAAGAAGGTCTGAATATCTTTCGCGGTACTGTTTCTATATTCGCAGCCAGGATCGCAGGACATATTCTTCCACTCTTTGCCGGGCGATTTAGCGAAAGCAATCCATTTGTTGCCGGAGCGGCTGAATTTGTATAGAAATCCAGTTGGCGTACGATCTGCTTTTAGCATCTCATACGTGCCTGCGTCCGAGTCCGACAACTCGGCGGCCCAGGCGAAAGAATGCAGCGTGGTGAATGCTAGCAGCAAAAGCAAGCGTATCCTGGCCATCTCCGTATCCTTTCGCCCGAGGTTTTTGGTCTAGAACGCCACGCATGCTTCAGCATATCGATAAATCGAAAGATAACGAATGACAATTGTGTGCTGACGCACACCAAGCCATTCGATGGCGAATTGACCGTATGACTACACTTCGGTCGGGATGGCTGCGCGGTGCAGGCTTGCATGAAGCAGCCCGCGCCGCGGTGCGAGAACTAGCGGTCAGCTGGCTTTATGCACTTCATCCAGCAACGCGCGTGCAGCTAGTTTGCCAAGATTGTTGGCCGCAAACGGGCTGTCGCCTGTGAGGAGCTTGCGATCCCGGAGCGTGCTGCCATCAATGTTGGTGTTGATGATCTCAACGCCCATGGCGGCAAGCTTCTCGCCGAAGAACCAGCGCAACGGACCGGGCATGTAGCCAATTTCCGGCGTCTGCTTGTCCAGGGCATCCGGGAATGCGCAGATTCGGTAGCCCTGAAATAGGTCTCCCCCGTTGGGCTCATCGACGCCGGCGGAAAGCAGGGCGGCAGGGCCGTGGCACAGCGTGATGACGTACCTGTCGTTTTTCATCGCCCATTGCAGGGTCGCCTTCATGTCTGTGCTGAACGGTAGGCCCATCAGGGCCCCATGTCCCCCGGGGACGAATACGGCAATGTAATTGGTGTCCTTGTCCAGGCTATCCACTACGTCAGCGAGCTTGAGCGGCTGCTGGAATTTTTGCTCGTACTTCGCGTAGAGGGCTTTTACTTCCGCGTCTTCCGAAGGGAAGGCCCACCATTCGAACTTGGTTGGATTGCCCGATAAAGTCGCGATGTCGAACTCGAAGCCTGCGCGGTCCAGGTGATACATGGGCAGGAGGGTCTCGACGGGATGGTTGCCAGTCGAAAAGAACGTCCCGTTTCCGGTCAGCAGGTAGCGCTCATCGGCAGCCACCAACAGAATCTTCCAGCGACCTCCCTGATAGGCGTCCGGATAGTCGGCGTCCGAGAGGTCTGATTTTTGCGATGTAAATTGCGAGAGTGAGTAGGGCGATGGGAAGAACGCCTTGCGCTCGGCTGGGTCAGGCGTAGGCTGCTTGTTGTCTGTTTGGGACGTCATCATGGGCTCCGTTTGAACGATGAGCGGGTGTAGCGCTGAATTTGGCGCTTAGTCTGGTGCTTAATCGGCGGGCGGCAGTTTCGCGCCCAGGTCGGGGAAGTGGAGTTCGCCCTCATAGGTCTCGGCGCCGGCATCGAGTATTGCCTTCACGCGCGCCTGTATCGAATCGTTGGCGACGCAAAGATCAGCCTCGTGCGCTTCCACCAGCAACCCTTCGGAGAAGGAAACGTCAGACCCCATGTCCACGGCCTTCTTCAGGTGGGCAATCGTGATGGTGGGGAAGGTCGCGATGCGGCGGGCGAGCTGGTCCACGAATGGGCCAAGTTCCGTGGCCGGTAGCGCACGATTGATGTAGCCATAGCGGTCGGCCAGTTCCGCGGGGAAGTCTCCGCCGACCAGCAGCACCTCGAGCGCGCGTGCGCGCCCCATGCGCCGTGGCAGCCGCTGTGTGTTGCCGCCGCCGGGAACCAGTCCGCAGACGACTTCCGGTTGCCCGAACACAGCCTTGCCGATGGCGGCGAAACACATGTCCGCGGCCAGCGCGATCTCGCAGCCGCCGCCACGGGCGATGCCCTCGACCTTGGCGATGACAGCCTTGGGCATGTTGCGCAGACGCTCGCCAAGCATTTGGGTCAGGCGGAAAGTGCGTGTATTCGAAGTAGTCTTCGGTGCCAGCCCGACACGATGCAAGCCCGAGTGCGCAATGAAGAACTTCGGCACGGCGCTCTGCAGGATGATGACGCGTACCGCGGCATCCTGTTCCAGTTGTCGGGTCACCCGGTCGAACTCGTCCGACAGTACCTCGTCGAGCAGGTTGAACGGCGGATAGTTCAACGTGACGGTAGCGACGCCACGGTTCTGGCTAACCTGGATGTGTTTGTAATCGGCGTAGTTCGTGCCGGTCCGCTGGGGCGGTACGGAGCTTCCCGTCCCCGCCGTCCCGGTCCCAGCCTCGGCTTCGGCAAGCAACACGCCTGGCGCGAGTGTTGCGGCGCCGATGGACTGGACGAAGGAACGTCGTGAAAGATTCGACATGGCAGGCTCTCCTTGAGGGTGCAAGCTTCACCAACGCAATGATCCGCGTATCGCCGCCGCGTTTGCAAGGATCCTCCCCAACCGGCGGGGACTTCAGTCTAGGTGTCAGGAAAGGTCCGTGCAATGCGAAACTCGGCGCGCCAAGGGCCCACGGCACAGCGCGAATCATGCATGCCGATGGCAACGAATTTGCGTCGATGGGACGTTCCCCTTTGCCCCTGCTGTTTCCCCCCCATCGCCCCCCCTTTTGACAGCATCACTTGCCCTTGTCGCTTGACTTTGGTTTCGGCGATCATCTATTACAGTCGTACGCGGACCTGGTCGGCGAGGGCAGTGCTCAGTGCCGGTCTCTGAGTCCGGCACTGAGGCCGGCCGCGTTGGTCATCGGCTTGGGGCCGGGGCTCTTTCATGCGAGATATCCGCACTTTGACCAAAACTACAGTGGGATCCGATCGCCGTCTGCAAGCCCTCCCGTCATCGCCGCCTGCCATCACGCAACCGGCCCAGTTACGTCCGGCCCTGATCCTGACCAAGCTTGCGCCGCCGCGGACGCGGCACTATGTTCATCGTCAGCGGGCCATCGAGCAATTGCGCCGCGGATTGGATCGCAAGCTGACGGTAATGGTCGCCCCGGCTGGGTTTGGCAAGACGTCATTGCTGACGGAATGGAAGAAGATTCTTGAACAGGAAGGTTGTGCCATTGGCTGGTTGAGTGTCGACCGCGATGACGACGACCTGTATCAGTTCGGCGCCTACCTGCTTGCCGCTGCAAGGCGCGCATGCAAAGAAGCCGGCGAAGCGGTTTCCCGTCGCCTGGAGCCTGACCCGCTTGCGCCGGTAGACGTGATGTTTGCCGAGTTCCTCAATGCGGTGCTGGAGCTGCCGCGCCAGATGGTGCTGGTACTGGACGATTTCGACCGGCTGGCATCTCCGGCCATTCACGAGGCGGTGTTCCGGTTGCTGCGCCATGCGCCAGAGAACCTGCATCTGCTCGTCGCGGGGCGTAGCGAACCGGCGTTTCCGCTGAGCTACTTCGAAGCCCGGGACCAATTGCTGAAGGTGGATGCTGAAGCCCTGCGTTTCGACAGCGCCGAGACACAGGCTTTTTTCTCCGCCGTTTCTGGCCATGCGTTGAGCGCGGCGCAGACCGAGACGCTCCTGCGTGCGACCGAAGGGTGGGTGGCGGGCTTGCAACTGGCGTCATTTGCATTGAGCGCGAATGAACAGGTCGGTGTTTTCTCGGAGCGCCTGCCATTCGCCCGGCGCAGCATTGAAGCGTATCTGAACGAGAACGTGTTTGTTCACGTTCCAGAGCCGCTGCAGGCTTTTCTCCTGCAGACCGCGGTGTTGGAACGGATGTCGGTGCCTTTGTGCAATGCGCTCACAGGCTCCACCGAGGCGCATGCCAGTTTCGAGTGGCTGATGGCACGCAACATGCTCGTCAGGCCGCTGGACGCCGAGGGCCATTGGTATCGCTACCATGCGCTGTTTGCCGATTATCTGAGAGAACGTCTGGTCCGGGAACGGCCGCACGACGTTGCCGGGCTCCATCGCCGGGCTAGTGAGTGGTTTGCGTCGCAAGCGCTGTGGGCGGAAGCGGTCAGGCACGCCCTGGCGGCCGGCGATGGCGATCGAGCCGCCGGCTGGGTCGAGCAATGCGCAATGAGCCTGGTGGAGGCTAGCGATGTGCGCACCGTCCTGAGCTGGGTTGCGAAACTTCCCGTTGAGGCGGTGCGTGGCCGGCTTCGTTTGCGGCTGGCGCATGCCTGGGCGCTTTCATTGACGATGCAAACGGTCGCGGCCCGGCAGGAATTGCAGGCGGTCGAGGAGGACATCGCGGGCGGGCAGCTGCCCGTCACCGAGGTGGTCCGGGTCGAGTTGCAGGCGGTCAAGGCGCTGATCGCTGGCCTGTCTGACGAAAGTCAGCGCTCTCTGGAATTTGGACGCAAGGTTCTGGAACTGGGCCCGGCAGATGGCTCATGGGCCGAAGGAATTGGCCTGACGACGCTTATTTTCGGGCTTAGCTATGCGTCGGGGTTCGAGGAGATCGAGCAGTTGCGCCGCACGCTGACGTTCGGTACCGGGGCAAACGCGCCGATCTACGCCATGGTCTATCGGCAGAGCATGGTCGGGCTGAGCCTCTTCGTGCAAGGCCGGCTTGGCGAGGCGGTCCAGACCCTGGAGGATGTGCTGCGCGAATCCAACGTGCGCGCTGGCCCGCAGTCTGCCGCATCGGTACTTCCGGTCGGATACCTGGCCGCCATCCACTATGAATGGAATGACCTGGAACGGGCCGCCGAACTGCTGGAAGGGCGGCTTGAAATCGCGCTGCAATCGTGTTCGCTCGGCCCGCTGGTCGGCTTTTGCATGACGCTGGCGCGGTTGCAATTGCTAGCGGGCAAACAGGATGACGCGTTCAGAATTATCGAAGACGCGGAAGCCGTTGCCAGGAGCCGGCAATGGCTGCGCATGCAAGTCGCATGCAAGGCCGAGGCGATGCGGATCAGTATCCGGTCCGGTGACCTGGGGCGCGCCGCGCGGATCGGCCATGAGTTGGACGCATTGGTCGGGCAGCGGCCTGCGGGCCTTCAGGGCAGCTACCTGGAGACCTGGCAGCGCTTCCAGGTGGCGCACTGCCGTCTGCTGGTGGCCCGTGGCCGGCCTGCGGATGCCGTGCCGATCCTGC
Source organism: Cupriavidus sp. (assembly GCF_057315035.1). Lineage (NCBI taxonomy): Bacteria > Pseudomonadati > Pseudomonadota > Betaproteobacteria > Burkholderiales > Burkholderiaceae > Cupriavidus > Cupriavidus sp. The sequence continues at coordinate 127,701 of NZ_DBHKYV010000014.1, forward strand.
AGGGCGTCCAGGCTGAAGTGCGCGCAGCAGGCATGCCGTATCTGGGCGCCCAGATTTCTGTGGCCCTTGCTGTCGCCCTGCATGGCGCCGGACAACGTACGGACGCCATGCAAGCCATGCTGGCGGCCGTTGCGTATGGTCAGGAGAACGGTCTGCGGCGCGTTTTCCTTGACGCCGGTCCGGTGGCGAGGGAGATCCTGGATGGCCTGCGCCATCAGCAGACGCTGCCTGCGGAGATCGAGTCCTGGTATGTGGATGGGCTATGCACCGGATTCGATGCGCCGGGTGGCGCAGGGGACGGCACGCGCACTGCCTCCTGGCACAACGCCGCGCAATACCAAACCGAATACGCCGTCGAGCCGCTGGCTTCCAGCCGACTGAGTGCTCGCGAGGTGGAAATCCTGGATTACGTGGCCAGAGGGCTATCCAACAAGGAGATCGCCCGGGCCATTCGCGTCGCGCCGGAAACAGTGAAATGGCACCTGAAGAACATCTTTGAGAAGCTGAACGTCAATTCCCGCATCCAGGCTGTACGCAGCGGTCTGGGCCGTGACCTGCCCAGGGTGGTGGATCGAAGCGCACCGCAGACCTAGCTGCGGGCGCGACGTCCAGAACTACTGGCCCATCGTGAGCACGATCTTGCCGATGTGGGTGCCAGAGTCCATCAACTCATGGGCGGCTCGCGCCTGGTCCAGTGCAAATGTCCGGTAGATGCGTGGCTTGACCGCGCCAGATGCAATCAGCGGCCAGACCTGCGCCTCGAGTTCGCGGATGATCTCGGCCTTCTCTTCGGGCGTGCGTGAGCGCAATGTCGAGCCGATATGGGTCAGGCGCTTGGTCAGCATCGGGAACAGGTCGACTTCTTTGGCGATGCCCTTGATGACACCGATCTGCACGATGCGTCCGTTGATGGCCGCGGCAGCGTAGTTGCGCGGGACATAATCGCCGGCAATGATGTCAACGACGACATCGACGCCCTTGCCGTCGGTGACGCGCATCACGGCGTCGACAAAATCCTCTTCCAGGTAATTGACTGCGTAATCGGCGCCAAGTGCGAGGCTGGCGTCGCGTTGCGCGTCCGACGCCACGGTGGTGATGATTTTGGCCGCGCCAAACGCCTTGCTGAGCATGGTGGCCGTGGTGCCGATGCCGGAGGCGCCGCCGTGGATCAACACGGTGTCGCCACGGGTGAACTTGCCCCGCTGGAACAGGTTGAGCCAGACGGTCATGAAGGTTTCCGGCATCGCCGCAGCTTCCACCAACTGCAGGCCATCAGGCAGGTGCAAGGTATTGTGCTCGCTGGCGACGCTGTACTCGGCGTATCCACCCCCAGGAATCAGGGCACAGACGAGGTCTCCGACCTTGAATCCGGTAACGCCCTGGCCGAGGGCCGCGACTTCGCCCGCCACCTCAAGACCCGGGATGTCGGAAGCGCCGGGAGGCGGATCGTAGAGCCCCTTGCGCTGGAACACGTCGGGGCCGTTGACGCCTGCCGCATGGTGGCGTATCAGCAATTCGCCCGTGCCGGGTATGGGCACAGGTCGCCGCGTGGGCACCAGTACCTCGGGGCCGCCGGGATGCTTGATCTCGATGGCCGTCATGGTATCGGGGATGTTATGCAAGAGCGAAGTCATGGAATGTCGTGATGAACGTTTAGAGAGCGACGCGGATATCCGTCGTCAATGGTTCGATGCCGCGGCGGCGCCACGCCGGCGCCTCTGGACGGATCCGGAAAGAAAGACGCCTAGAGGGAGTGCGCGGCCTGGTATCGTTCGCGAAGCAGTCGCTTGTTGATCTTGCCCACGCTGGTTTTCTCGATGGCGTCGACAAATAGCACGCGCTCTGGCACTGCGTACTTCGAGATGGCGCCGCGGCAGACGAAATCGCGCAGATGCTCCTGGATCTCGGCGACCTCGGCAGAGAGTCCCGCTCGAAGCACGATCAGCGCCAGTGGACGTTCGCCCCACCGCGCATCCTTCACGCCGATGACGGCGACTTCGCTGACAGCCGCGTGACGCGAGATAAGGTCTTCGAGCTCAAGCGATGACACCCACTCGCCGCCGCTCTTGATCACGTCCTTGATGCGGTCGGTGACCTGCAGATAGCCATCGGTGTCGATCGAGCCAATGTCGCTGGTATGCAGGTAGCCGCCGGCCCAAAGGTGTTCGGATTCCGCTGCATTGCCAAGGTAACCTTGCGTGAGCCACGGCGCCCGCACCACGATCTCGCCGCTGGCCTTGCCGTCGTGCGCAACGTCGCGCATGTCGTCATCGACGATGCGCAGATCGACCAGAGGAATGGGCAACCCGGTCTTGGTACGCGTGTCAAGCTCGGTGGCGGGATCGCCGAGCAGTGTCGTCTTGACCTGCGCAAGCGTGAGAATCGGGCAGGTTTCCGACATGCCGTAGCCGGTGAATACATCGATGCCGCGATCGATGGCGGCCTGCGCCAGCCCGCGCGGCAGTGCCGATCCGCCGATGATGATCTTCAGGCCGCTGAGATCGATACCCGCCGATTCCGGGTGAAACAGGATCATGTGCAGCAGCGTCGGCACGCCGTGCGAAAACGTGACCCGCTCGTTTTGCACCAGCCGCAGGAGTTGGTCCGCGGCATAGCGCCCCGGATAGACCTGCTTCATGCCGAGTGCCGTAGCTACAAAGGGCATCCCCCAGGCGTGAACATGGAACATCGGCGTCAGCGGCATATAGACATCGTCGCGATGTATCCGACCCTGTCGGGGGGCAGCGGTCAGCGCACTCATGGTCGCCAGGGTATGCAGCACGATCTGCCGATGGCTGAAATACACGCCCTTGGGCAAGCCGGTCGTGCCGGTCGTGTAGAAGGTCGTCGCCCGCGCGTTCTCATCGAAATCGGGGAAGGCATAGTCGGGCTGTGCCGCCGCCAGCAGCGCTTCGTACTCGGCCTCGAATCCTTCGGGCAACGGTGTGCTCTCGATCGAGAGTGCGTCCTCGCCGATCAGGATCAGGTGCTCGACGGTTTTCAGCTGGTCGCGGATCGTCTCGAACACGGGCAGGAAGTCAACGTGCAGTATCAACAGCCTGGCGCCAGCGTGGTTCAGGGTGTAGGCGATCTGCTCTGGCGAGAGTCGCACATTGACCGTCATCAGCACGGCTCCCATCATCGGGATGGCGAAGTAGGCCTCGAGGTAGCGATGACTGTCCCAGTCCATCACCGCAACCGTGTCACCCGCTTCAATCCCCAGCGCATCCAGGCCACTGGCCAACTGGCCGATGCGGTGCCGCATGGTCCAGTACGAATGCCGTACCTGCCCTCGATAGACGACTTCCTGCTCCGGGTTGACCGCCAACGGGGCATGCAGCAGTTGCTTGATCAGCAGTGGATAGGCGTACGCCGATGGCGTACGCGGGATAGGGGTGGGCCGGGTAGGGGTGGGCGGGGTAGGCCGTGACATGGAAGGGCTCCTCGATCGTGGTGCATGCGGGCGCATTGGCCGCTGGATGCCTGGCAGCGTAAGCGCCATGGCTCCGCATGCCAGCCCCCCAATCGGGGAGCTGGCCGGCCTGGACAGGGGGGCTCCCCGATAGGGTGGCTGGCGAATCGAAGGCCGCGGCTTAATGTGGCAGCCATTGAGGAGCGGCAGACCGACCCAAGGCATGGAAGAACGCTGCTCCGTCCACGGCATCGAAGGAGACTGCAACCATGGAATCTACAAACCGCCTATCCCCCGTCTTTCCCGACCTGGCAGGCAAAGTGGCGCTTGTCACCGGCGCATTTGGCGGGCTTGGCCGCCACTTTGCGTTGACGCTGGCACATGCAGGATGCCGGGTCGCGCTTGCCGGCAGGCGCACGGCGGATGGTGAAAAGCTACTGGCCGAAATTTCGGCGGCGGGCGGCAGCGGATGTGTCGTGCGGCTGGATGTCTGCGATCCAGATTCGGTATCGGGTGCGCTTTTCCAGACCGGGCAGGCGCTTGGTACCGTGGACATCATTGTCAACAGCGCTGGTATTGCAACCACAGGACCCGCACTGGAAACGAGGGAACAGGAGTGGCGCCAGGTCATCGAGACCAACCTGACAGGTGCCTGGCGCGTGGCGCAGTGCGCTGCCCAGCAGATGCAGGACGCAGGCCGGCCAGGCAGCATCATCAACATTGCGTCGATCCTGGGGATGAGGGTGGCCCAGCAGGTTCCCGCCTACACGGCGGCAAAGGCCGGGCTGATTCACCTGACGCAATCGCTCGCGCTGGAATGGGCGCGCTATGGCATCCGCGTCAACGCGCTGGCGCCCGGGTACTTCGCCACTGATATCAATCGGGCCTTCTTCGAGACAGATGGCGGACAAGCAATGGTCCGGCGAATCCCGCAGCGACGCCTTGGACAGCCCTCGCAACTCGATGGCGCATTGCTGCTGCTGGCATCGGGAGCCTCCGATTACATCACGGGCACGGTGTTGCCCGTGGATGGCGGACATCTCGTCGGCACGCTGTGATGCGTCCCGCCGTTCTCCACACCAGCCAAAGGACGATCCAATGAACGATCCAATGAACCATACGACTCGCCGCGATTGGGATGCGTTAGCCCGGTTGCTTCATGCGCGCGGGCTGATCGACCAGACGTCGCTGACGAGCACTCAGTTGACCGGGGGCCAGTCCAATCCGACCTTCCTGGTCGTCTCGGGCGCACACCGTTACGTGCTGCGCATGAAGCCTGTTGGCAACGTCCAGGCCAAGGCGCATGCCATCGACCGAGAGTTTCGCGTGATGCGTGCGCTTCAGGGCAGCAATGTGCCTGTCCCCGCAGTGTACCTGTACAGCGAAGACACGTCCGTGGTTGGCAGCCCGTTCTACCTGATGGAGTATTTGGAGGGCAGGGTCCTGGTGGACCAATCGCTGCCAGGCATGCAGCGCGCCGAGCGCGACGCCATTTACGCCGAGATGAATCGCGTGATCGCGTCGCTGCACCGGCTTGACGTTCGACAGCTTGGGCTCTCCGATTACAGCCCGAGCGGCAACTACTTGGCGCGGCAGATTGCCGGGTGGACGCGCCAGAGTTGCACCACTGGCGCGCGCGAGAGCTCCGCCATGCAAGCGCTGATGAACTGGCTGCCAAGAAACATCCCTGCAGCGGAGCAGACGACGCTCATTCATGGCGACTTCCGCCTCGACAACCTGGTCTTCCATGCCACCGAGCCCAAGGTCATCGGCGTGCTGGACTGGGAATTGTCGGCGCTCGGAAATCCGCTCGCCGATCTTGCCTATCATTGCCTGAGCTGGCACATCCCGTCATCGCTGTGGCGCGGTATCGCCGACCTCGACTTCCAGAGCCTCGGTATCCCGACCGAGCAGGCGTATCTGCAGCGGTATGTCGCAGCCAATGGCACCGAGGGGATCGAACACTGGGACTTCTACATTGCCTACAACCTGTTCCGGCTGGCTGCCATCATGTTCGGCATCGCGCAGAGGGCCCGGCAAGGTAACGCGGCGGCTGCGGATGCTGTCGAGACCGGCGCCAAAGCTGGGCCGATAGCCGATCTGGGATGGCACTATGCGATGCGCCATGAGGCCGTCCGGCATCGAACCCTGCATTCAGGAAACGTGGAACAAGACGGCCTCTCTGGTGAACCTACGCCGCTCCCTGGGCCAGCATGAGGTCGAGGTTCTGCACTGCCGCCCCCGAAGCGCCCTTGCCAAGATTGTCGAACACCGCCGCCAATAGCACCTGTCCATGCTCGCGGTTGGCAAACACGCCCAGGCGCAGGTCGTTGGTGCCGTTCAGTGCCTGCGGGTCGAGGCGAGTGGCGGCGGCCGATTCGGCCAGGGGCATCACTTCTACATGGCGGGCGCCGGCGTAGTGGTCGGCCAGGCAGGCGTGCAGCTTGTCGACGTCCGTGCCGGGTGCCAGCAGGTCCAGTTCCAGTGCCACGGTCAGTACGATGCCTTGCCGGAAGGCGCCATAGGCTGGCACGAACGCGGGACGCCGTGTCAGACCCACATGCTGCTGGATTTCAGGCGCGTGCTTGTGCGCCAGGCCCAGGCCGTAGACCTGGAAGGGCAGGGCATGGTTGTCCTCTGGACCCTCGTACATGTCGACGGCGGTGCGGCCACCACCCGAATAGCCTGATACCGCGTGGATGGCGAGGGGGTAGTCGGGCGGCAGCAGGCCGGCCTTTAACAAGGGGCGCAGCAGGCTGATCGCGCCAGTGGGGTAGCAGCCTGGATTGCTGACGCGCAACGCGCTCGCGATGCGCTGCGCCTGGTCGGCGGCCATTTCAGGAAAGCCATAAGTCCAGCCGGACTGCGTGCGGTGTGCCGAACTGGCGTCGATCACCCGCACCGCCGGGTTGACGATGGATGCCACCGCCTCGCGTGCGGCGCCGTCCGGCAGGCACAGGATGGCGATGTCGCAACCGTTGATGGCGTCGGCACGGGCGCGCGGATCCTTGCGTTGGCCGGCGGGCAGCGTCAGCAGGCGCAAGTCGTCGCGACCGCGCAGGCGCTCATGGATCAGCAGGCCGGTGGTGCCCTGGTCGCCGTCGATAAATACAAGCGGGTAGCGCATGGGTGGATCCTCGGAGATGGCGTGATGGTGGCGGCCCGGCCGATGCGGCGCTGGTACCGGAAGCGTGATCTTGCGCCACCGGATAGAATCGGGAAAGTTGAATTTCATGATGATGAAATTCAGGTTTTCTGAACGATATCCTGATACGCCTTCAACGGAGCGCCGCACCATGCGCGAGATCAGCCTGGACCGCCTGCGTACCCTCGTCGCCATCGCCGACCTGGGTTCCTTTGCCGAAGCCGCGCGTGCGTTGCACCTGGCACCGCCTACTGTCAGCCTGCACATTGCGGAGCTGGAGGCCCGCGTCGGTGCGCCATTGCTGACGCGCAAGCGCGGCGAGGTGCGTCCGTCAGCGATTGGCGAGACCCTGGTCGAACGGGCGCGCCGGCTACTGAGCGATGCCGACCTCGCACTGGACGATGTGCAGCGCCAGGTGCAGGGACTGACCGGCCGCGTGCGCCTGGGCGCCTCGACCGGCGCCATCGCCCACCTGCTACCGCAGGCGCTGGCCATGCTGGCGGAGCGGCATCCCGACATCGATGTGCAGGTAGCCGTGCTGACCTCGCAGGAGTCGCTGGCGCGACTGGCCGCCGGCACGCTGGAAATTGGCTTGGTGGCGCTGCCACAGGCGCGCGTGGCGGGGCTGACCATCCGCCCCTGGCGGCGCGATCCCGTACAGGCGTTCCTGCCCGCGAGCTGGCCTTGCCCGGCGCGCATCACGCCGGCCTGGCTGGCAACGCGTCCGCTGATCCTGAATGACAACACCACGCGCCTGTCGCGCCTGACCGCCGAGTGGTTCGCCAGCGGTGGCCACCGGCCGGTGCCACGTATCCAGCTCAACTACAACGATGCCATCAAGAGCCTGGTAGCGGCCGGCTATGGCGCCGCGCTGTTGCCACACGAGGTCACCACACCGGCACCGGACGCGCGGGTGGTGATGCGGCCGTTGCGGCCGGCGTTGTGGCGGCGATTGGGGCTGGCGCACAGCGGGGAACGGGTAGACCGCGCCACGGAATATGTGCTGGAGGCCCTGTGGGCGCTGCGGGCGGGGTAGGGGGCGAACTGCGAAGCGGCCGAGAGTGTTGGACTTATTTTGAGCACCTTGCCATCTTCGTAATCTGACCCGCGGCAGGTTCGTTCAAGGCGGGTCCGGTGATTCAGGACCCGCCGCAATTCCTTCCAACGCTGGCTAGATAATCACGGACCTGTCTACCTGGTCGAGGGTCCGCACGCCAAGCATGGCCATGTTTCGATCGACCTCGTCGCGCAACAGGGTGATAGCGCGCGAAATGCCACGGCCGATCGACAGGAGGTCGGCCGTGGTTCGCCATCACGAGAGTTCGCGGATGAATTCCTCCGCTCGCGGCCACGCGCCGTAGCCGGAAGCAGGGTTCAGGTGTCCAACCTCGCCAAGATTCACGAAGCGGCTGCCCCACGCCTGCGCCATGTCACGGGCGCGCTCGAGCCGCGTCAGCGGATCATTGCTGCCTGCCGCAACGATGCTCGGAAACGGTAACTTGTCGCGGGGGATCGGAAGCCAGTCGTGGTCGCGCAATGTGTCGATGGTCGGATACCCGGCCGGCAGCGGCGTCTCCAGATCTGCAGGTGCCGCGAGCAATGCGCCAGCGATGTTCCGCGTGATGCCGCGGGCCGCCCATCGGGCCACCATGATCGCGCCAGCGCTGTGTGCCACGATGATGACCGGTCCCTCGATGATGGCCAGAGCGCGATCGATCGCATCGACCCGCGCGGCGCAGCTCAGCTTGTCATGCTCAAGCGGGGCAACGGAGATCGCGCGGGGCAGTTCAAGCGCAAGCAACGTTTGCCAGTGTTCCGGCACATGGTCGCGCAGGCCGGGGACGATCAGGACGGTTGGGGTCGTAGGAGGCATGACTGTATTTCGAGGGCGGGCGTCGCCCTGATGTGCACCGCTGCGGGTGCCGCATCCGGACGTTGTTGGGTCGTCCGCCAGTATCGGCGCGGCGCATCCCTTGCGCTTGACAATAGGCGACAGGCATTTGACTTTCGGTGCCAGAATGCTGGCTGTGTGGCCCCGTTCTGTGACGGAGAGACACCATTTCTTACAACCGTCGTGGTTGCCGCCCGGTATGCTCGGCTTTCCTGATTCAACGAAAGTCCAAGCATGAAGTCCCTTCACGTGCTATCCGTCACTGCGGCGGCACTGCTCACCGGATGCGCCGTTCCTTACGACGACGACTATCGGCGCGGCCATGCGCCGTACCAGGGTGGATACCACGGCGGCTATTACGGCTGGGATGACGGCCATCGGCGTAGCGACTGGAATCGCAGTGACCGGAGCAACTGGAGCCGGGACTGGAATCGCGGCTGGGACCGTAACGACCGGGATCGCGATAACCATGGTCATCGCGCGTCGAACCGTGGCAACGATCAGGGCGACAAAAACGGCGACAAGCACGGCTGGCAACGGCGCGATGAGCGGGCCGAGCATCGTGGCGGGGATCGTCGCGACGATCGCGGCCGTGGGCGGGACGGTGACCAGGGCGACAATGGCAAGCGCGGCCGCGGTAATGGCCGTCGTGACGACTGAAGTTCAGGGCCGGGATTCGGCGTCGGTCCGTACGCCATCCCACCGAGTGCACCGCGCCGTTGTACGATGCTCGATCGGTTGATCGGTACGTACTACGGATGGATGACGATTTGCGCCCGCTGACCCTTTCCCAATTCCGGCTGTTCTTCACCGTATGCGCGCTGGCCGTGCTGGTGCTTGCATTGCTGCCGCCATCGATCCCGGAGCCCACCACGGGCTGGGACAAGACCAACCACCTGCTGGCATTTGGCGTGCTGGCGATGCTCGGTGTGCGTGCCTGGCCCGGACGGCTATGGCACGTGGTGCTCGGGCTGGTCGCCTATGGTGGCCTGATCGAGATATTGCAGTCGATGACGAGCTATCGCGATGCCTCGTGGCACGACCTGATGGCCGATTCACTGGGCATCGCCGTCGGCCTGCTGTTCAGTTATCGAGCGATTCGAGCGTGAACGTTGCGCCGCTGTCCTGGCCGAGCAGTTCGACCAGCTTCGGCATCGCTTCCTGCAACGCGGCCTTGAGCGTCCAGGGTGGGTTGACGATGAACATGCCGCTGCCATGCAGTCCGAGCCCGCCATCGACCGGATGCTTGACGGTCAGCGACACATGCAGCCAGCTCTTGAGCGGCAGGCGCTTCAGTTGTGCGGGCAGTTGCGTCGATTCGCGGCGCTGCACTTCGGGATACCAGATGGCGTACATGCCGGTGGCAAAGCGCTCCAGGCCAGCCTTGAGCGTATCGAGCGTGCGGGCGTAGTCCTGCTTGTCTTCGTATGAAGGGTCGATCAGTACCAGGGCCCGGCGCGGCGGCGGGGGCAGGATTGCCTTGATGCCGTTGAAGCCGTCGCCGTCATACAGCATGACCTTGCGGCCGGCACCGCGGAAGTTGTCGCGCAGCACCTGGATTTCGGTGCTGTGCAGTTCGAACAGGCGCATGCGATCGGGCTCGCGCAGCATTTGCCAGGCCAGCCACGGCGAACCGGGGTAGTGCTTGAGGTTGCCGTCTTCATTGAGCTCGCGCACCTGGTCCAGGTAGGCTTCGAGCAGTTCGGGCAGTGCTTCGCCGGCAGCGGCGGCGCGCCAGAGCGGGCCGATGCCGGTCTCGAACTCCGATTTCTTCTGCGCGTAGGCGTGGTCGAGCGCATAGAGCCCCGCGCCGGCGTGGGTGTCGACGTACCAGAACGGCTTGTCCTTCTGCGTCAGGTAGTCCAGCAACTGGACGACGACGGCGTGCTTGAGGACATCGGCGTGATTGCCGGCGTGGAAGGCGTGACGGTAACTGAGCATGGCGAGGCGGATGACGGCGCGCAAACTTCGCTCGCAAAAAGGCGTGGCGAGGTGTGGCGGACGGTTGGCGCGAAGGGCGCTATGCTACCATCCGCCGCCATTTCCGCCGTATCCATCATAGCCATGCCGCGTGCCCTGGAGTCCGCCGAGCCCATTCTTTCCGAAGACGGCATCCCTTATTCGCCGCGCTACGACGACCTCTACCACAGCCCCGACGGCGGCCTGGAGCAGGCGCTGCACGTGTTCCTGGGCGGCAATGGCCTGCCTGGCAACTGGGCCGGACGCGATCAGTTCGTCATCGTCGAGACCGGCTTCGGACAGGGGTTGAACTTCCTGGCCACATGGCAGGCATGGCGCAATGACCCGCTACGCTGCCGGCGCCTGCATTTCGTCTCGATCGAGAAACACCCCTTCACGCGCGAGGGGCTGGCGCAGCTGCATGCCGGCTTGGGTGACGACCTGTTGCCGTTGGCCGGGGAGCTGCAACAACAATGGCCCGACGCGCTGCCGGGCCTGCATCGGCTGACCTTCGAGGGCGGGGCCGTCACGTTGACGCTGGCTTTCGGCGACGCCGAGGCCATGCTGCCAAGGCTCGTGGCTGGCGCCGATGCGTTCTATCTCGACGGCTTCTCGCCGTCATGCAACGCCGACATGTGGTCGGACGCCGTGTTGCGCGGGCTGGCAAGGCTGGCGCGGATGGGCGCCACGCTGGCCACCTATACCGCTGCCGGCTTTGTGCGGCGCGGTCTCAAGGCCGTGGGTTTCGAGGTCAGCAAGGTACAAGGCTTCGCCGGCAAGTTCCATATGACCGTGGCGCGCTTTGCGCCGCTCTGGAAGATTCGTCGCCACGCGCCGCCCGACGCTGCCCAATGGGCCGAACGGCACGCCATTGTGATCGGGGCGGGACTGGCCGGTTGTGCGGTGACCGAAAGGCTGGCCGCGCGCGGCTGGCGCGTCACGTTGTTCGATGCACATGATGCGCCGGCTCGCCAGACCTCGGGCCATCGCGCGGCAGCCATGCATGCGCACGTGTCGGCCGACGACAGTCAGCTTTCGCGGCTGTCGCGCGCCGGAAACCTCCAGGCCTTGCGCGCCTGGCGCGCATTGGCGGCCACTGGGCATCCGCCGGGTTGGAACGGTTGCGGGGTGCTCCAGATTGGCGAGGACGATGCCGACAATGCGGCGCAGCGAGCCGCGCTGGCTGCGCTGGGCTTTCCGGAGTCGTTCGTGCGCTGGATGTCTCCCGAGGAAGCCGGCGAGCGCCACGGCGCCGCCGTGGGCCGTGGCGGATTGTGGTTCCCGCAAGGCGGCTGGGTGGCGCCGCCCGATATCTGCCGCGCCCAGCTGGCGGCCGCGGGCACCATGCTCGATGCGCGTTTCGGGTGCCGCGTGGCGGGTATCTCCCATGTGGATGGCCAGTGGCTGGCCGCCGACTCTTCCGGTGCAGTGCTGGCCAGCGCACCGGTGCTGGTACTGGCCAATGCACATGAGGCCGAACGGCTGGTATCGGCGCGATTCCTGGCGCTGCGCCGCGTGCGCGGGCAGTTGACCGACCTCGATGCGCGGCAGGTTGATGCGCTTGGCGGGTGGCCCGACTGCGTGGTCACTGGTAACGGATACCTGCTGCCGCGAGGTGAGCAGGGCGGGGCGCGCATGGGTTCCAGTTACGAGGACGACAAGGGGCCGCTGGTTGAAGATCCGGCGATGCACGCTGCGAATCTTGCGCGGCTTGCATCGCTGATGCCGGAGCGCGCGGCCGGGATAGCACGGATCGATCCCGCCACGTTGCACGGTTACGTGGGCGTACGGACGGTCACGCATAATCGCCTGCCACTGATTGGCCGGATGCCTGACGAGGCGCGCGCCCTGGCGGATGCCAATGCGCTGCGTGGCGCGCAGTTTCGTGATCTGCCGCGCGCCGATGGGCTCTACGCAGCCCTTGCATATGGGTCGCGCGGCCTCACATGGGCAGCGCTGGGTGCGGAGCTGATCGCCTGCCAGTTGGAAGGCGAGCCTTTGCCGCTGGAAGCGGATCTGGCGGATGCCATCGACCCGGCCCGCTTGCTGCTGCGAGCGCTGCGTCACGGGCGCGCGCAGGACCCGGTAGTACCCGATACGGGGCTGGATCAAGACTGACTAGGGTAAAAACTGCCGGAAGCGAATGAAAATCGTGCGATAATCCGCGTTTTCCGTTTGCGCGGAGAATCCTGCTCGCGCGAGCCATGCGGCAGGTGCGCAAGCGGTTGCGCTGACAACAACATTTCTGGATTGGATTAACGACCATGTCGAACGTCATTGAAAACCTCGGCAAGCTGGACCGCAAGGTAACCCTGGCTATTCCCAAGGCCGAAGTGCAGAAGGAAACCCAGGAACGTCTGGTGCGTCTGTCGAAGACCGTGAAGATGTCCGGCTTCCGTCCGGGCAAGGTGCCGATGAAGATGGTCGAGAAGCAGTACGGCCAGCAGGTTGAGTTCGAAGTCCGCTTCGACAAGGCCGCACGCAAGTTCTTCGACATCACCCAGGCTCAGGAAGTAAAGGTGGCCGGCCAGCCGAAGTTCGACATCAAGACCGATGGCGTGGCGGAAGACGAACTGGCCTTCGAAGCCACGTTCGAGGTGTATCCGGAAGTCAAGCTCGGCGACCTGACGTCGGCCGAGGTGACCCGCACCAAGACCGAGATCGGCGACGCCGAGATCGACAAGACCGTCGACATCCTGCGCAAGCAGCGCGTGCACTACCATGGCCGCGGCGAAGCCGGCGCCCACGGTGACGGTGGCGCCGATGTGGCCGCCCAGAATGGCGACCGCGTGACGGTGGACTTCGTGGGCAAGATCGACGGCGTTGAATTCGCCGGCGGCAAGGCCGAAGACTTCGTGTACGTGCTGGGCGAAGGCCGCATGCTGCCCGAGTTCGAGCAGGCCACGCTGGGCCTGAAGGAAGGCGAGAGCAAGTCGTTCCCGCTGAGCTTCCCCGAGGACTACCACGGCAAGGAAGTGGCCGGCAAGACTGCCGAGTTCACGATCACGCTGAAGAAGGTGGAGTGGGCTCATCTGCCGGAAGTGGACGACGGATTCGCCAAGTCGCTCGGCATTGCCGACGGCAGCGTTGACAAGATGCGCGCCGACATCCGCGAAAACCTCGAGCGCGAAGTCAAGCGCCGCACGCACGCCATGCTGAAGGACCAGGTCATGGAAGCGCTGCTGAAGGTGAGCGAGCTGGACGTGCCGAAGGCCCTGATCGAACAGGACCAGGAACGCCTGGTGGAAATGGCCCGCCGCGATCTGGAACAGCGTGGCATGCCGAACGCCAAGGACATGCCGATTCCGGCCGAGATGTTCGCGCAGCAAGCCGAGCGTCGCGTCAAGCTGGGTCTGATCCTGGCCGAGATCGTCAAGGCCAACGGCCTGGAAGCCAAGCCGGACCAGGTCAAGGCTGAAATCGAGGACTTCGCGAAGAGCTACGAGGACCCGAAGGAAGTCATGCGCTGGTACTACGGCGACCAGCAACGCCTGGCTGAAATGGAAGCCTACGTGCTCGAAAACAACGTGGTAAATTTCGTGTGCGACAAGGCCAAGGTCACGGACAAGTCGGTGTCGTTCGAAGAACTCACCGCCACGCCCGAGCAAGGCCAGGCCTGAAGTCGGGCATGGCCGGAGGCCGCGTAGCCACGCGGCGCCGGCCTACGTCAGCCGGTCTCGCGCGCTGGCCGGTTGACGCTATTCCTGAAAATCTGGAGAACCTGCATGACCCGCAATGATTTGCTTGATCGTCTGGCAACCACGCAGGCTTCCGCCCTGGAGACCCAGGGTCTCGGACTGGTGCCGATGGTTGTCGAGCAGTCCGGCCGGGGCGAGCGCGCGTACGATATCTACTCGCGCCTGCTCAAGGAACGCGTTATCTTCATGGTCGGTGAAGTCAACGACCAGACCGCCAACCTGGTGGTAGCCCAGTTGCTGTTCCTCGAAAGCGAGAACCCGGACAAGGACGTGTCGCTGTACATCAATTCGCCCGGTGGCTCGGTTTCGGCAGGCCTGGCGATCTACGACACGATGCAATTCGTCAAGCCTGACGTGCAGACGCTCTGCATGGGCATGGCGGCCAGCATGGGTGCATTCCTGCTGGCGGCAGGTGCCAAGGGCAAGCGTAGCGCGCTGCCGAACTCGCGCATCATGATTCACCAGCCGCTGGGCGGAGCCCGTGGCCAGGCATCGGATATCGAGATCCAGGCGCGTGAGATCCTGTACCTGCGCGAGCGCCTGAACAGCATCCTGTCCGAAGTCACCGGTCAACCGGTCGAGAAGATTGCGCGCGACACCGATCGCGACAATTTCATGAGCGGCGACCAGGCGGTGGACTACGGTCTGATCGACAAGGTGATTACGCGCCGCAGCTAAGCGCGTTTGTGTGTTGTGGCTTGAGCCGGTGCGTCGGCATGTTTGCCCGGTCGCGTTCCACGCGGAATCGCCCGGGCGATATCTGACGGAGCCGGCCGTTGCCGCAGGGCCTGCGTTCCAAATGACGAAGGCTACACCGGAACGAGGCCGCGTGCCTCGTTTTTGCGTTTTGCCCCACACGCAGGGATTGCCGCCGACCGCGCCAATTGTTTTGGCGTATGATGCGTTTAATGCGTTTCCCGTCAGGACCTCTCTGGCGGGGACCACACTGCTAATGTGACTGATTCCTATGGCGGACAAAAAAGGTTCATCCAGCGAGAAACTTCTCTACTGCTCGTTCTGCGGCAAGAGCCAGCACGAGGTGAAGAAGCTTATCGCCGGCCCGTCGGTGTTCATTTGCGACGAATGCATCGACCTGTGCAACGAGATCATCCGTGACGAGGCCGCCGCGACCGACAAGGACGTCGCCGCGGCGACGCGCTCGGATCTGCCCACTCCGCACGAAATCCGCGAAAGCCTTGACCAGTACGTGATTGGTCAGGAGCAGGCCAAGAAGATCCTGGCCGTCGCGGTATACAACCATTACAAGCGCCTGAAGCACCTCGGCAAGAAGGACGATGTCGAGCTGTCCAAGAGCAACATCCTGCTGATCGGACCGACCGGTTCGGGCAAGACGCTGCTCGCGCAGACGCTGGCGCGCCTGCTCAACGTCCCGTTTGTGATCGCCGACGCCACCACGCTGACCGAAGCGGGCTATGTGGGCGAGGACGTCGAGAACATCATCCAGAAGCTGCTGCAGAACTGCAACTACGAGGTTGAGAAGGCCCAGCGCGGCATCGTCTATATCGACGAAATCGACAAGATCTCGCGCAAGTCCGACAACCCGTCGATCACGCGCGACGTGTCCGGCGAGGGCGTGCAGCAGGCGCTGCTGAAGCTGATCGAAGGCACCATGGCATCGGTACCTCCGCAAGGCGGCCGCAAGCACCCGAACCAGGACTTCCTGCAGGTGGATACCACCAACATCCTGTTCATCTGCGGTGGCGCATTTGACGGGCTGGAAAAGGTCATCATGCAGCGTTCGGACAAGACCGGCATCGGTTTTGACGCACAGGTGCAGAGCAAGGAAGAACGCGAAGTCAGCGAAGTGCTGCCGCAGACCGAGCCGGAGGACCTGATCAAGTTCGGCCTGATTCCGGAACTCATCGGACGTCTGCCCGTGGTAGCAACGCTGGCCAAGCTCGACGAGGCCGCGCTGATGCAGATCCTGGTCGAGCCGAAGAACGCGCTGCTCAAGCAGTACCAGAAGCTGCTCGCCATGGAAGGCGTGGAACTGGAAATCCGCCCGGCCGCGCTGTCGGCGATCGCGCGCAAGGCTATCCGCCGCAAGACCGGTGCGCGTGGCCTGCGTTCGATCCTCGAGCAGTCGCTGATGGACGTCATGTACGACCTGCCGAACTACAAGGGTGTGCAGAAGGTGGTGATCGATGAAAACACGATCACCGGCGATGCGCCGCCGCTGCTGATGTACGAGGAGCAGCAGCCCAAGGTAGCGGGATCCAACTGAGCGGGGTTCCACTGACGCCGAATGCCAAGGACCCGCGAGGTCGTTACCACACTGGCGAAAAATTCAAGCTGCCGTTCGCTGGAAAGCGAGCGGCTTTTTTTCTTCAATTCCACAAACGAACGGGAGCAAACGCGGGTATGCTGTTTCACAGTGGGTCGCAAGTGCAGTCCGCAGCATGTTTGTCTGTGCAAGGAATTGATGATGGGTATCTTGCAATCGATTCCCGCGACCCTATTTACGCCTTAAATGACTGACTGGGGAAAATGATGTCCGGAACACAACTCCTCCCGGCTGAGCCGATTCGCCTCCCACTGTTGCCGCTGCGCGACGTGGTGGTGTTTCCGCACATGGTGATCCCGCTGTTCGTGGGACGCCCGAAGTCCATCAAGGCGCTTGAGACTGCGATGGAGTCGGGCAAGAGCATCATGCTCGTGGCACAGAAAACGGCCGCCAAAGACGAACCTACCGCCGATGATCTCTACGAGGTCGGCTGCATCGCGAACATCCTGCAGATGCTGAAGCTGCCCGACGGTACCGTAAAGGTACTGGTCGAAGGTACGCAGCGAGCAAACATCACCGAAGTGAGCGAGGACGATTCGCACTTCATGTGCGAAGCCGTGCCTGTGCCGCCCGCACCGGTTGAATCGGCCGAGACCGAGGCCCTGCGCCGCGCGATCGTGTCGCAGTTCGACCAGTACGTGAAGCTCAACAAGAAAATTCCGCCGGAGATCCTGACATCGCTGTCGGGTATCGACGAGGCTGGCCGCCTGGCCGACACCATCGCCGCGCATCTGCCGATCAAGCTCGAGCAGAAGCAGAAGATCCTGGAGATGGTGAAGGTGACCGAGCGCCTCGAGAGCCTGCTGTCGCAGCTCGAGGGCGAGATCGACATCCTGCAGGTGGAAAAGCGCATCCGTGGCCGCGTCAAGCGCCAGATGGAGAAGAGCCAGCGCGAGTACTACCTGAACGAACAGGTCAAGGCGATCCAGAAGGAACTGGGCGAGGGCGAGGAAGGTGCCGATCTTGAGGAGCTGGACAAGCGCATCAAGGCTGCCCGCATGCCCAAGGAGGCCAAGAAGAAGGCCGACGCCGAGTTCAAGAAGCTCAAGCTGATGTCGCCGATGTCGGCGGAAGCCACGGTCGTGCGCAACTATATCGACACGCTGGTCAACCTGCCGTGGCGCAAGAAGAGCAAGGTCAACAATGACCTGGCGAACGCCGAACGCGTGCTCGACGAAGACCACTATGGCCTGGAGAAGGTCAAGGAACGCATTCTCGAGTATCTTGCCGTGCAACAGCGCGTGGACAAGGTGAAGGCGCCGATCCTGTGCCTGGTCGGTCCTCCCGGCGTGGGCAAGACCTCGCTGGGCCAGTCGGTGGCGCGCGCCACGAACCGCAAGTTCGTGCGCATGGCACTGGGTGGCGTGCGTGACGAGGCCGAGATTCGCGGTCACCGCCGTACCTACATCGGGTCGATGCCGGGCAAGATCCTGCAGAGCCTGTCGAAGGTTGGCGTGCGCAATCCGCTGTTCCTGCTCGACGAAATCGACAAGATGGGCATGGACTTCCGTGGCGACCCGTCGTCGGCCCTGCTCGAAGTGCTGGACCCGGAACAGAACCATACGTTCCAGGACCACTACATCGAGGTGGACTTCGACCTGTCGGACGTGATGTTCGTGGCAACGTCGAACTCGCTGAACATTCCGCCTCCGCTGCTGGACCGGATGGAAGTGATTCGCCTGTCCGGCTACACCGAGGACGAGAAGGTCAACATCGCCACGCGCTACCTGCTGCCCAAGCAGATTCGCAACAACGGGCTGAAGCAGGGCGAGATCGACGTGACCGAAGCGGCTATCCGCGACATCATCCGCTACTACACACGTGAAGCTGGCGTGCGTTCGCTGGAACGTGAGGTGTCGAAGATCGCTCGCAAGGTGGTCAAGCTGTTGCTGCTGAAGCAGGAGTCGGGCGCGGTCAAGGTCGATTCCGAGAACCTCGACAAATTCCTTGGCGTGCGCAAGTACGACTTTGGCCTGGCCAACAAGGAAAACCAGGTGGGCCAGGTAACTGGCCTGGCGTGGACCGAGGTTGGCGGCGACCTGCTGACGATCGAGGCTGCGATCATGCCGGGCAAGGGCAACATCTCGCGCACGGGTTCGCTTGGCGATGTGATGAAGGAATCGGTCGAGGCTGCGCGTTCGGTGGTGCGTTCACGGGCGCGTCGTCTGGGTATCGCGGACGAGATGTTCGAGAAGCGCGACATCCATATCCACGTGCCTGAAGGCGCCACCCCCAAGGATGGCCCGTCGGCGGGTATCGCGATGACGAGTGTGCTGGTGTCGGTGCTGACCGGTATTCCGGTACGTGCCGATGTGGCGATGACTGGCGAGATCACATTGCGCGGCGAAGTGCTGCCGATCGGTGGCCTCAAGGAGAAGTTGCTGGCAGCCCATCGTGGCGGTATCAAGCTGGCGCTGATCCCCGAGGAGAACGTGAAGGACTTGGCGGATATTCCCGACAACGTCAAGAACGCCATCGAGATCGTGCCGGTACGCTGGATCGACAAGGTGCTGGAGCTGGCACTCGAGCGCAAGCCCGAGGCTTTGCCGGATGAAGAGGCCAAGCCTGCCGACGTGGCAGACAAGGCTGCGGCGCAGGTGGATCGCATCCATCACTGAGCGTCGTACGCGCTGTACGTGTTGAACCGGAACGCCGCAGGCAAGCCCTGCGGCGTTTTTGTTTGGTGCCTCGATTCCGTACAAAGGGCCAATCGGAAAATTCTTTCAATCAGCACTTGGCAAACCGAAAACTATCGTATTACAATCGCGGCCTCGCAACGCAAACAGCGGCAACCATGCAGTAACCGCCGAATCGTGCGAAGCGAGATTACCCTGCAGGCAACAGGCTGCAGATGGTCTAGTGGGTGCTTAGCTCAGTTGGTAGAGCGGCGCCCTTACAAGGCGTAGGTCGGGGGTTCGAGCCCCTCAGCACCCACCACTTCACCATCTGCGCGGTCGATAGCATTGCCGAGAAGGGACCCAATTAGGAGTGGTAGTTCAGTTGGTTAGAATACCGGCCTGTCACGCCGGGGGTCGCGGGTTCGAGCCCCGTCCACTCCGCCAAAAAAGTAGCCCGCGCACGCGGGCTTTTTTTTTGGGCGGAGTGGAGGGAGCTGCCTGCGCAGCTCCCGGCGGGGCTCGAAGGGATTCGCTTGCAAGCGAATCCGCGGCCTGCGGAACGTAGGCGAGCCCCCGAAGTGGAAGGCCCGTGCAACGGGCGTTCCACTTCGTTGGTGCGCGAACGCCAAAAGCGCCGGCAAATCGCCAACTCACCAAATCGCCAAATCCTGACCCAACATCATCTCCCGATTCACATTCCGCAGGCCTTGGCGCACGCACCTGCTAGAATCGCGGGGTTTGACCGTCGGCCCAAGGCCCAACCCTTTACCCGAACAGCATGCTTGATTTCGTACGCAACAACCGGCGCCTGATGCTTTTGCTGCTGCTGGTGCTTGTCTTCCCGTCGTTCGTGTTCTTTGGAGTCGAGAGCTACTCGCGCTTCATGGACAGTTCGCACGACGCTGCCAAGGTCGATGGCCGTGCCATTACCGTGCAGGAAATCGACAACGTGGTGCGAGACCAGAGCGAACGTATGCGCCAGATGCTTGGCAACAATTACGATCCGCGCATGTTCGAAGGCGCCGCGGCGCGCCAGTCCGTGCTGGAGCAACTGATCCAGCAACGCGTGGTGGCTGACGCTACCGTGAAGAAGCACCTGACCGTTTCCGACGCGCAGGTTGCCGAAGCCATCCAGGCCATTCCGGCAATTGCGCAGCTGCGCGGCCCCGATGGCAAGTTCGATGAAAAGGCCTATGTGCAATTGCTGGCGGCGCAAGGCATGACGCCCGAGCAGCTTGACTCGCGCATGCGCTTCGAACTGGCCACGCAGCAACTGGGCGGCGCCGTGGGTACTACCGCATTCGTGCCCAAGTCGTTGCTGGATCGACTGATCGCGATCCGTGACCAGCAGCGTGATGTGCAGGCCCTGGTGATCAAGCCGGCCGACTTCACGGCCAAGGTGGCGCCGGACGCTGCCGCGCTGAAGGCTTACTACGAGTCGCACCAGTCGGCCTATACCACCCCGGAGCAGGCCAAGGTCGAGTACGTGGTGCTGTCGGGCGACGCGCTGGCCGCGAGCCAGGCGGTTACGCCCGAGGAACTGAAGTCCTACTACGACAGCAATGTCCAGCGCTTCCGCACGGAAGAGCAGCGCCGCGCCAGCCACATCCTCGTGACCGTGCCGAAGGATGCCAAGGAAGCCGATCGGAAGGCTGCGAAGGAAAAGGCCGAGAAGCTGCTCGATGAAGTGCGCAAGCATCCGGAAACGTTTGCAGACGTGGCCAAGAAGAACTCGCAGGATCCGGGCTCGGCGGCCAACGGTGGCGATCTCGGCTTCATGGGCCGTGGCGCACTGGTCAAGCCGTTCGAAGACGCAATGTACGCGCTCAAGGACGGCCAGATCAGCGACCTGGTGGAAACCGACTACGGCTACCACATCATCAAGCTCACCGGCATCAAGCCGGCCGCTACGCAGCCGCTGGACGCGGTGCGTCCGGAACTGGAAGCCGAACTGAAGAAGCAGCTGGCAGGCAAGAAGTACGCCGAACAGGCTGATGCATTTGGCAACACGGTCTACGAACAGTCCGACAGCCTGAAGCCGGCTGCCGACAAGTTCAAGCTGACGATCCAGACGGCTGACAATGTCACGCGCCAGCCGAACCCGGCGCTGGGCAAGGACAGCCCGCTCAACAACGAGAAGCTGCTCAAGGCACTGTTCAGCGACGATATCATCAAGAACAAGCGCAATACCGAAGCCGTCCAGGTCGGTCCCACGACGCTGGTGTCGGCACGTATCGTCGACTACCGTCCGGCCGCGGCCCGCAAGTTCGAGGACGTGGAAGCGCAGGTGCGCCAGGCCTATATCGCGCAGCAGGCTGCCGAGCTGGCTCGCAAGGATGGTGAGGCACGTCTGGAAGCGCTCAGGAAGAGCGGCAGTGCCGACGGCTTCGGCGCACTGATGACCGTGTCGCGTGCCAAGGCCGATGGCCTGTCGCCGAAGGCTGTGGATGCCATCATGCGCGCCGATGCCACGAAGCTGCCGTCGGTGGTTGGTGTGGACCTGGGTGCCGATGGCTATGCGATCTACCGCATCACCAAGGTGGGTACCCCCGCGCAGGCCAATCCGGGCCAGCGTCAGGCTGACGCGCAGCAGCTGAGCCAACTGGCTGGCCAGACCGAGCTTGCGGCCTACTACGACGCGCTGAAGGCCAAGGCCAAGGTGAAGGTGCTGCATCCGGTGAAGACCGACGATGCCGCCGCGGCAAGCGACGCTGCTGCCCGCTGACACCCACTGACACTACTGGTTGCTGTCGGCAAGACAGCAAGGCAGCAAATCAGCAAGGCAATAAAAAGCCCCTGCGGTCATCGACCTGCAGGGGCTTTTTGTTTTACTTCGTTCTAGGCTTGCCTGGGGGCTTGAGCAGCGGTTTCAGCGCAGGCCATATGTTGTCGAGCAGAGTGGCTTGCGCGGCCGATGTGGGATGAATCCGGTCGTCCTGGAACCATTCCGGCCGGGCAATGACCTTGTCGAGGAAGAAGGGCACCAGTTGCGTGCGGTATTCCCTGGCCAGTTTCGGAAACAGTCCGAAGAATCGCTCGGTATAGTCGGTGCCATAGTTCGGCGGAATGCGCATGCCGACCAGCACCACCTGTGCGCCGGCCTTCTGCGCATCGCCAACGATGCCACGCAGGTTGGTCTCGGTCGACTGCAGGGACAGCCCGCGCAGCGCGTCGTTGGCACCCAGTTCCACCACCACGACGGCCGGCTTGTGCCGCTTGAGCAGGTCGGGCAGCCGGGTCTTGCCGCCGACCGTGGTTTCGCCGCTGATGCTGGCATTGACGACGCTATAATCGAACCGCTCATGGCGCAGGCGTTCCTGCAGCAGGCTGACCCAGCCAGTGCCACGCGCGATCCCGTATTCGGCGGACAGGCTGTCGCCCAGTATCAGTACCGCGGGGCCGGCAGCCTGGGCCAGGGCGGGCATGGATGCCAGTGAACCGAACGCGACGACGGCAGTCGCACAACCAGCCGCCAGCAGCCGCCGGCGATTAACGTTTCCAATCTTCTCGCGCATGTCTTCTTCCATTCTTGCTGTCGAGTCACTCGGAAAGACCGTAGCCGACACGACGGGTTCGCTGACGATTTTGCACGACGTCTCGTTTTCCGTCACGGCGGGCGAAACGCTGGCCATTGTCGGCGCGTCCGGTTCGGGCAAATCCACGCTGCTGGGCTTGCTGGCCGGCCTTGACCTGCCGAGCAACGGATCCGTGCGCCTGCATGGACAAGACCTGTTCCAGCTCGACGAAGACCAGCGCGCGGCGTTGCGCGGCCGCCATGTCGGATTTGTGTTCCAGTCGTTCCAGCTGGTTGGTCACCTGACCGCGCTGGAGAACGTCATGCTGCCGCTTGAATTGCGTGGCGAAACCGATCGCATACGCGAGCGTGCCACGGAAATGCTCGAACGCGTGGGGTTGGGTAAGCGGTTGTCACATTATCCGCGCACCTTGTCGGGCGGCGAACAACAGCGCGTGGCGCTGGCCCGCGCGTTCGTGGCGCGGCCCGCCATCCTGTTTGCCGATGAGCCCACCGGCAGCCTGGATACCGCCACGGGCGAGGCGGTGATCGCGCTGATGTTCGAACTGAACCGCGATGCGGGATCCACGCTGGTGCTGGTCACGCACGATCGCTCCGTGGCGGCCCGTTGCGGCCGCATCCTGACCATCGACGCTGGCCGTGTGGCCAGCGACGAACTGATGGGAACGGAAATCTAGCGGTTGCGCGTCAGGCGCGTCCCAGCACCCTGCGGGCGCGAGCAATCAGCGAGGCGGTCGATGCATCGTGCGTGGCCGTACCCTGGCCCTTCAGTTCCGATTCGATCGGACGTGCCAGGATCTTGCCTAGCTCCACGCCCCACTGGTCGAATGAATTGATGTTCCACACCACGCCCTGCACGAACGTGCGGTGCTCGTAAAGCGCGATCAGTGCGCCCAGCACATGCGGCGTCAGGTCTTCCATCAGCAGCGTATTGCTGGGACGATTGCCTTCGAACACCATGTGCGGGATGCGCGCTTCGTCGCTGATGCCAGCCGCGCGCAATTCTTCGGCACTACGCCCGCGCATCAGTGCTTCGGCCTGCGCAAAGCAGTTGGCCAGCAGCTTGGCATGATGGCCCGGCAGTTCGCGCGGGGGCACCAGCGGCGCCACGAAATCCACCGGCACGATCTGCGAGCCCTGGTGAATCATCTGGAAATAGGCATGCTGGCCATTGGTGCCGGCCGTGCCCCAGACCACGGGCGAGGTATCCACGTGCACCGGGTCGCCGTTCAGTTGCACCGACTTGCCGTTGCTTTCCATTTCCAGTTGCTGCAGGAACGCCGGGAACAGTTCGAGCGACGTCGAATAGGGCGCCATGCAACTGGTAGGCATGCCAAAGTAGTTGCGATACCAGATTCCGAGCATGCCCATGACCACAGGCATATTGCGCGCCAGCGGCGCCGTGCGGAAATGGTCGTCCATGGCGCGGCCGCCCAGTAGCAGGTCCTCGAATGCATCGAAGCCCACGGCCAGTGCAATCGACAGGCCGACCGACGACCACAGCGAAAAGCGTCCGCCAATCCAGTCCCAGAACTCGAACATGTTGGCGGGGTCGATACCGAATTTGACGACCGCCTCACGGTTGGTCGACACCGCGACGAAATGGCGCGCAAGCTGGTTTTCGGCGACGCCGTTGCGCAGGAACCATTCACGCATGCTGCACGCATTGGCCATGGTTTCCAGCGTGGTGAACGTCTTCGAGCAGACGATGACCAGTGTGCGTGCCGGGTCGAGCCGGACCAGCGTCTCGGCCAGTTCGGTGCCATCGACGTTCGACACGAAATGCATGCGCGGACCGCGCGGATCTGCAAGATGCGCCAAGGCACGGCATACCATGCGCGGCCCGAGGTCCGAGCCACCGATGCCGATATTGACGATGTCGGTGATGGCCTGGCCAGTAAAGCCGGTCCATGCGCCGGTGCGCACGCGCGCGGCAAAATCGCGCATGCGATGCAGTACGTCGTGAATGCCGGGCATCACCGATTTGCCATCGACCTTGAACGGTGCGTCAGGCAGCGCACGCAGCGCGACATGCAGCGCTGCGCGATCTTCGGTGGTGTTGATATGTTCGCCCGCGAACATCGCGTCGCGGCGCTGGGTCACGCCCGCTTCCTCGGCCAGCTTCATCAGCAGCGCAAAGGTTTCGAACGTGATGCGGTTCTTCGAGAAATCGAGGTAAAGGCCGGCGGCTTCCAGCGAGAAGTCCTCGACCCGGCGGGCCGCCTCGGCATCGGCAAACCACTGCTGCATCGGCGTATGGCTGATGGCATCGTAGTGTTGGCGAAGGGCGGTCCAGGCGTGGAATTCAGTCGGCATGCGTTCTTCTGGAAATCGGGGGGACATATGCCCGCGGCAGCGGGCCCGAACGCAAGTATATCGCCTCAATGTGATGTCAAAAGCCGGAAGTGGCTGCAAAAAGTAACGGCGCTTGCGGTATCGGCAAACCTTAGCAGGTCAATGGGGCAATCCGTATCGGTTATTGTCCGACGCCTGGCGAGTTTTGTGCGCAAACGTACGCGTCAGCGTTGCAAGCGCATCGCAATGCGCCGCAACAGCGGCTCTCCGCCAGCCACGCACACGCCACCCACGCAAATCACGGCAATGCCGAGTGCGGTGGTCCAGTCGGGCAGATGTCCGAACGCAAAATAACCGACCACGGTGGCCGAGAAGATCTGCAGGTACAGGAACGGGCTCAGGAACGAGGCATCGGCGTACTGAAAGGCACGGATCACGAAGTAGTGCCCTAGCGAACCGGTCACGCCCGCCGACAGCAGCAGGGCGCCCTGGGGCAGGGTCGGTACGGCCTCGAACCAGAAGAATGGCACCAGCACCGTGGTCAGCGCGGCACCGGTCACGCCGCTCTGGATCAGCGTGGTCATGGGTGCATCATGTGCCGCGATGCGGCGCGTGAGCATCTGCAGCAGTGCGAACAGCAGGGCCGACAGCAGGCCCAGTCCCATGCCGAGCGGACTAAGTTCGCCGCCAGGGCGTACCACCACCAGCATGCCCGCGAAACCGATACCAACCCCGATCCAGCGCGTCCAGCGTGCGTGCACGCCGGGACGTTCTCCCAGCAGCCAGGGCGACAGCGCGACCACGATCAGTGGCGCGCAGAAGTTCAGCGCGGTGGCGGTGGCCAGCGGCATCAGCTTGAGTACCGTGAAGAACACCAGCGTCGATGCCAGCATCAGCGCGCCGCGCAGCCATTGCAGGCGCGGCAGGGCCGGGCGCGACAGCTGCCGCCAGCGTGCCGGGCCAATCAACAGGAAAATGGCCACCACATGCCCGAGATAGCGTACCCACGCCACGGCCACCACTGGCAGGCCTTGCTGGGTCAATGTCTTGCCCGTGGCATCGAGCAGGCTCAGGATCCATTGGCCCACAACCAGCAGCGCGATCCCCGTCAACAGGCGGCGGCGTCGGTCTTCTTCGCCCGCCAGTGCCATGGCATGGTTCACGCTGCGCCGCCTTGCAGCAGCGCATTGAAGATCGCGCGCGCCGGCAGGTAGAGTTCGCTGGCGGTCAGTCCGGCCGGACCGGTGCCGGCAGCAACGAGCCGATCGGCCGCGCGGCCATGGATCCATACCGCTGCATGCGCCGCGGCAGGCAATGGCATGCCTTGCGCCAGAAGCGCGCCGATCATGCCCGCGAGGACGTCGCCGGTGCCGGCGGTGGAAAGGCCGGCATTGCCGGTCGGATTGATGGCGGGCGGATCATGGTCCGCCGTGGCGATAACCGTACCCGATCCCTTGAGTACGACGGTGGCCTGCCACTGCGAGGCAAGTGCATGGGCGGCGGCAATGCGGTCGCGCTGCACCTCGGCAACGTTGTTGCCCAGCAGGCGTGCCGCCTCGAGCGGATGCGGGGTCATGATGCATGCCACGTTGCCGTCGCGCAGTTGCTGGCCCAGTGCGGTGTCGGCGGCCAGCAGGTTCAGCGCGTCGGCATCGAGCACCAGCGGCAATGGCGGTTCCGCATTGGCACAGATGTCGATCAGTTGCGCCAACTGCTTGCGTGCGGCGGTACCGCTGCCCATGCCAGGGCCGGCCACGAAGGCGGACATCGTATCGAGCGATAGCTCCGTGACCGGATGAAGCATCAGTTCCGGATGCACCGGGTCGAGCGCCGGGGCCGGTTGCGCAAGGAACCCCACATGGACGCGGCCCGCGCCAAGATGCAGCGCCGCGCGCGCCCCGAGCAAGGGCGCGCCGGTCATGCCGTGGTTGCCGCCGATGACGGCCAGGCTGCCGAAGCGGCCCTTGTTGTCGGCGTGCTCGCGCCGCGGCAGGGCGTGGACGAAGCCGCCGGGCTGGTTGACTACGGCAACGGGTCGCTCAGCGGGCGGATAGTCGAGTCCAAGCGGTGCGATGTCGATGGCGCCGGCACAATCGCGGCCGTCGAGTGTCAGCAGGCCAGGCTTGGCCGCCAGGAACGTCAGCGTGCGCCGGGCCCGCACGGCGGGCTGGCCCGCGCCGGTATCGGCAAACAGGCCACTAGGAATATCGAGTGCGTATACGGGCAGCCGTGAGGCATTGAGATGCGCGATCCAGCGCGCCACGTTGCCATCGGCCGCGCGGTTCAGGCCAATGCCGAGCAGGCCTTCGACGATCGCCACGCAGCCTGTCGGCCACGGTGGCAATGCGGCATCGGGGTCGGGATGCATGGCGAGCTGTGGCACGCCGGCGGTGCGGGCCTCGAACCATGCGCGCGCCGCATCGGCAGGCAGCCGGTCGGCTTCGGCAATCAGCCAGGCCTCGACCAGCCGCCCGGCCTGGTGCAGGCGTGTGGCGGCCACCAACGCATCGCCGCCGTTGTTGCCCTGGCCCGCCAGGAACAGGATGCGGCCTTCGGGCACATGATGGTGAATCCAGTCCGCGGTGGCGGCACCGGCCCGCGACATCAGCGTAAAGGCGGGCGTGGCATCCAGCCCGGCCTGCTCGACCCGCCGGATGGTGGCCACATCGTACAGTGGTGTCGGGTCGTCGCTGGCCACGTCGAGCGCAGTCCATGCAGTCGAGGGTTCCGGTGCTGCTCCGGAAGAGGGGGGGAAG
>NZ_DBHKYV010000015.1:0-12577 GCF_057315035.1 Cupriavidus sp.
CGAAATATGGCGGAACCCCCCGGCCCGCCGCAGTACGGCGGACGGCGGGTGGATTCCGAAATTTTTCGCAATAGGGGGCGGGCGGGGAGGGGGAGCGCCAATTACCAGGCTTCGATCCAGGGACGCAGGTCGAGCTCGTGCGTCCAGGCATCGCGTGGCTGCTGGTGCAGCATCCAGTAGGTGTCGGCGATGTGTTCCGGATTGAGAATGCCGTCGCGGTCCTTCAGCGCGTAGCGGTCCGGAAAGTTCTCGCGGATGAATTCCGTGTCGATCGCCCCATCGACAATCGGGTGGGCAACGTGGATGCCCTTCGGCCCCAGTTCCTTGGCCATCGACTGCGCCAGGGCGCGCAGGCCATGCTTGGCGCCAGCGAAGGCAGCGAAGCCGGACCTTCCGCGCAGGCTTGCGGTGGCCCCGGTAAAGAAGATCGAACCCCGGCCACGCGGAACCATCACCCGCGCGGTTTCCCGTCCCATCAGGAAGCCGCCGAAACACGCCATCTCCCAGACCTTGTAGTAGACGCGTGCGGTGGTTTCGAGGATATCGAAGCGCACGTTGGCGCCGATGTTGAAGACGGCGACCTCGATTGGCGCGATGTTCTCCTCGATGTTGCGGATCAGTGCGGTCATCTCCTCTTCCTTGCGGGCATCGGATCCGAAGGCGTGCGCCTCGCCGCCTTCCGCGCGGATCTGCTCGACCAGCGGCACCAGCTTGTCGGCGCTGCGTCGGGTGACGCATGCGATGTATCCCTCTCTGGCAAAGCGCCGGGCAATCGCGCCGCCAGTGGAGTCGCCCGCACCGATAACGAGGATGGCTTTCTTTTCACTCACTGTTGTCTCCTGTTTTTTGCGGAACGAAGAACCGCAATGCAGTTCAGTATGGGTCGATGGTTTTGTGGATGTCAATTAAAAACATGCGATACACCACTAAAAATCCATGGTTGTGAACCGCATAGCGGTCGTATAGACTGCATAGCAGTTCAAATAGAGTCAGGAGACAAGCAGCATGAGCGATATCGTCACGCATTCCACCCCGCTGTTCCGCCGAATCCACGAAGTCATTGGCCCGTGGGTGCGAACGCAGCCTGACGCCACCGCAATCGTCGATGCGCGGGTACGGCTGACATACGCGGAACTGGCCAGCGCCGTGGAGGCCACTAGCGCTCGGCTCGGAGAACTGGGTGTGCGTGCGGGCGACCGGATCCTGCTCGTCGCCGAGAACTGCGCGGCACTGGCGGTACTGGTACTGGCGGCGAGCCAGTGCGATGCATGGGCGGTGGTCGTCAACGCGCGTCTGTCGCCACGAGAGATCGACAACTTCATCGACCATTCCGGGGCCCGGCGCGTCTTCTATGCAACACACGTGTCCGCTGACGCGGCGGCACACGCGGTACGTGCGGGCGCGACGGCGTGTGCATTGCCGTATGTGGGCGAACTCGCGGTCGGCCCTTTGAATGAAGCGGCTGGCACGGAGCCGGTCAGCAGCGATGCCGCGCAACAGGTGGCCGCGATGATCTATACGTCGGGTACCTCGGGTCAGCCCAAGGGCGTGATGCTGACGCACGCCAACCTGCTGCATCTGGCGAACATCTCGCGCAACCTGCGCCGTTTGACCGCGGCGGATGGCGTCTACGGCGTGCTGCCGATGGCCCACGTGGTGGGTTTGTCATCGCAGCTGGTTGGCTCACTGGCAAGCGGCAGTGTGTTGCACCTGGAAGAGCGCTTCGCGCCGGAAGCACTGATGGCAGCGATGCAGGACCGCCGTATCACGATGCTGATCGGCGTGCCCGCCATGTATGCGCGCCTGCTCGACTGGTGCGTAAAGACGGGCACCACGCTGCAGGGCCACGGCTTGCGCATCATCGGTACCGCTGGCGCCCCGCTGACACCGGAACTGAAGGCGGCAGTGGAACAGGCGTTCGGCATGCCGCTACAGAACGGCTATGGCCTTACCGAGATGTCGCCGACCATCGCCCAGACACTGCTCGACAGTCCGCGCCGGGACTGTTCGGTCGGTATGCCGGTGCCCGGCGTGGAGGTTCGCATCGTCGACACTGCGGGCAACGACGTGATAACGGGCGGCGAGGGTGAACTGTGGGTGCGCGGGCCGAACATGATGAAGGGTTACTACAAGGACGAGGCGAAGACGCGCGAGGCCATCAATGCCGAAGGATGGCTCAATACCGGCGACATGGCGCGGCAGGATGAAGATGGTGCGTTGTTTATCGTGGGCCGCACCAAGGAACTGATCATCCGTTCGGGCTTCAATGTCTATCCGGTCGAGGTGGAGCAGGTGTTGAACAGCCATCCGGCCATCGTGCAATCCGCCGTGGTGGGGCGCCAGGTTACCGACAACGAGGAAGTGGTGGCCTTTGTCGAATTGCGTGCCGGCGTACCCGTCGAGCGCGATGAACTCGAGCAATATCTTCGCGATCGCCTGTCAGCCTACAAGGTGCCGACCGAAATCCGCTCGATGGCGCCGTTGCCTGCGGCACCCACTGGCAAACTGCTCAAGGGAGAAATGAAGAAGCTGGCG
The DNA here is from genome assembly GCF_057315035.1 of Cupriavidus sp. Lineage (NCBI taxonomy): Bacteria > Pseudomonadati > Pseudomonadota > Betaproteobacteria > Burkholderiales > Burkholderiaceae > Cupriavidus > Cupriavidus sp. Next base: position 2,536 of record NZ_DBHKYV010000015.1, read on the forward strand.
GCGCACCCGGTGGACGCGCACCAGGCTGTGCTGTAGCGAGCCCGGCGGCAGGTTGCCGAGCCGTCACCGCGCGAATGTGCTAACTTGCCCGGCTGCGCACCGGGCGACCGGGGCGACGGGTAGAGGCAAAGGACCAGCAAATGGCAACGATATCGAACGACGAAGAGCAGGGCGGGGTCTTCCCCGACGGCGGTGAGGGTGCGGACGACGCCCGCCACGAAGACAGTCAGGACCGTCACTTCGTGACGGCCCTCGCAAGGGGCTTGGAGGTGCTGAGCTGCTTCCGGACCGGCGACAACTTCCTGGCAAACAACGAGATTGCCGTGCGTTGCGGATTGCCCAAGTCGACCGTCACCCGACTGACCTACACCCTGACCAAGCTCGGGTACCTGCATGTGGTGCCAGACAGCGGCAAATATCGTCTCGGTACGGCGACCGCGGCGCTTGGCAGTTCCATGCTCGTGAACCTGGACGTGCGGCAGGTGGCACGCCCCTACCTGAAGGCATTGGCGGCAGAGACCGGCGCGGTCGTGGCGCTGACCACCCGTGATCGTCTGTCGATGTTGTATCTGGAATGCTGCCGCAGTACGTCCATCGTCACGCTCAGCCTTGACGTCGGCTCGCGCATCCCATTGGCGACCAGTGCTTCCGGCCTGGCATTGCTGGCGGCATTGCCGCCGAACGAGCGCACTGACCTTATGGAGCGCATCCAGGCGCTCGATGAAGGCAACTGGCCGCGCATCGAGCAGCAGATCCTGGCCGCTGTCGAGGAGTACGCCAAGACTGGCTGTGCAACGTCGGCAGGCACCTGGGTCAAGGAGGTGCACGGTATTGCTACTGCCCTGTGGCCGGGGCGCGGCCTGCCGTTGATGGCCATCAGCGTGGCCGGGGCCGCGGGCTATTTCCCGCTGGCCCGGCTGCATGAGGAAATCCGGCCAAAGCTGCTCGAGACCGTCAAGGAAATCGAAAAGCACCTCGGCCAGCGCTTCGATTGATCTCGCGTCGGCCGCATCACTCCGCCACCCTTGCCATCGGATAGGCGTGCCGAGGCTTTGCGATCATGAAGACTGCCCCTGCCGCGAGCAGTGCCGGCACGGCCAGCAGGCCGAATACATCGCCGAAGCTCCAGCCAAGTCCGAGAAGGCCTGCGCCGATGAACGCGCCGGCCATGCCGCCGATCCGCCCGATACCCTGCATCCATGCCACGCCCGTCGTACGCGCCTCGGTCGGATAGAGGCTCGCGGCATAGGTGGACATCGAGGTTGCCGCGCTCGTGACCAGCGTGCCACAAAGGAAGAGCGAGATGCCGAGGAATTCCGGATGCTCGACGCTGCGTCCCACCACGATCACAAGCACAGCGGCCAGCAGGTACGCTACGACGATCGTGCGGTTGGCATTGAAGCGGTCCATGAACCAGCCCGCAACAAGGTTGCCAAGCAAGCCACCAAGGGGAAACAGGGCGGCGAGCAAAGCGCCACGTTCAACGCTGAAACCGGCTTCGCGGAACAGTGTCGGCATCCAGTTCGTCATCAGGTAGTAGATCACCAGACTCATGAAGCATGACAGCCAGAGCAGGAACGTGTGTCGCCGGTATCCGGCAGAGAGGATGAGTGCAAGAGCCGAAGCTTTCCCTCCTTTGCCTGCCGAAGCCGTCGGTGCGACGAAAGCGCAACGCTCGAGAGATTGCCGAGGTGCAATGCGTTTCAGGATGCGCGCGATTCGCTCCGGTGCCGCGGCGCGCACCGCCAGGAACTGGACCGACTCGGGTAGCAGTGCAAGCAGCAGCACGGCGAGTAACAGCGGCGCAATGCCACCAGCCGTCAACACGCTGCGCCAGCCAAAATGTGGAATCAGCCAGGCCGAAGCGGCGCCGCCGGCCACCAGCCCAGCGGAGAATCCGCAGTACATGGCATTCACCGCAAGCGAACGCAGACGCGCCGGCGCGTACTCCGACATCATCGTGATGGTAGTCGGCATGGCCGCGCCGAGTCCGAGTCCGGTCAGGAAGCGCAGGACAGTCATTGTGCCGACGGTCTGTGCATGGGCGGCAACGAGTGTCCATCCTCCAAAGCATGTGACAGCGGCCACCAGTACCGCCTTCCGGCCGATGCGGTCCGCCATGGGGCCCGCGAAGATCGCACCGAGGCTCAGTCCGGCCAGTGCGGCGCTCATGACGACACCGAGTTCGCCGCGCCCGATGCCCCACGCGTGCGCCAGCGACGGCGCGATAAAACCGATCGCCGCCGTGTCATAGCCGTCGGCCGCCACGACGAGGAAGCAAAAGGCAAGGACCAGCCACTGGCAAGGGGAAAAGCGTTCGGCGTCGATGAAGGACTGCACGTCGATCGTGCGGGATGCCTGTTTCATCGTTGTCTCCTGGATGGGCGGGCAAGCGCGCCGTACGCGCATGCCTCGTTTGTGAAGGTCAGGCGGCGAGGTACCCGCCGTCCACGGGCAGGGTCACGCCGGTTACATAGGTGGACATGGAAGAGGCCAGGAACAGCACGGCGCCCACCAGTTCCTCGGGTTGCCCAACCCGATTCATCGGGATGCGGGACATGAAGCGTTCGAGCTTCGCCGGATCGGTGCGCGTGGCAACGGTCATCGGGGTGTCGATGACGCCGGGCGCTATGGCATTGACACGCACCCCGTCGCGGGCGAGGTCGGCGGCGAGCGACTGGGTCAGCATCTTCACCGCGCCCTTCGAGGGCGAGTAGCCGAGCGTGTTCGGCTGGCCCGAGAGCGACGCGATGGACGCAACGTTGACAATGACGCCACGCGTCTGGCGCAGCGCCGGCAGCCACGCGTGACAGACGTTGAACGTCCCCTCGTGATTGACCTTCATCACCCGCTGCAGATTGGCCAGTGCATTTGCGCTGTCGATGCCCTCGCGAATCAGGATGCCAGCGTTGTTCACCAGCACGTCGACGGGGCCGACACTGGCGGTGATCTCTTCGGCAACGGTGCGGCATTGCAGGGCATCGGTCACGTCCAGCGCGCAGGCGCGTGCGGCGTGTCCACGGGCATTGATCATGGCCGCCGTCTCGTTGGCATTGGCTTCGTTCATGTCGGTCACGACCACCGTCGCGCCGGCTTCCGCGAGGCCGATGGCAATTGCCCGGCCGTTGCCCTGGCCCGCGCCGGTTACGAAGGCGACCTTCGCGGTCAGGAGTTGGGGAATCATCATGGTTACAGTCGACTGAAATTCAGGGTGAACGCTGCCACGCGGCATGCGCAATGCGCACCGCGTGGGTGACAGGAACGGGGGAGGGAAGTGTTCTAGTGGATGGCCAGTGGCTCGCGTGCGGAGGCCGCGCGCGCTTGCGGGGGCGTGGCCTGCATGTGATCGGCGATGTGGTTGCCGGCGACATAGCCAAAGGTCAGGCCCGGTCCGAGCGTGATGCCGGCCCCGCAGTACTCGCCGCCCATGATGCTTGACGCATCGTTGCCCGCGGCGTAGAGGCCAGGGATCGGATCGCCGCCGCTGGAGACGACCTGGGCGTGTTCGTTCGTACGGATGCCCATGAATGAGCCAAGGTCGCCCGGTACGAGCTTGAGCGCATAGAACGGACCGTTGGCCAGCGGCGCTACGCAGGGATTGGGCGTGTGCAGTGCGTCGCCCTGGTAGCGGTTGTAGGCTTTGCTGCCGCGGCCAAATTCGGGGTCGCGGCCGTACTGCGCGGAGTCGTTGTACTGGCGAATGGTGGCATCGAGCGTTGCCGGATCGACGTCGATCTGCTGCGCGAGGTCGTTGATCGTCTTGCCGCGTTTGAGGTAGCCGTTGCGCAGATGGGGCCCGAGCGGCATCGGGAACGGTTTCACAAAGCCGAGGCCGTAGTGCCGGATCGCCGCATGGTCTGCGATCAGCCAGCAGGCCGTCTCCGGCTTGCCCTTCGACGCGGCGATCATCGCCTGCACGAGATCGTGGTACGAATTCGCCTCGTTGGTGAAGCGCTTGCCATCCAGGCTGACGGCAATCACGCCTGGCTTCGCCCGGTCGATGAAGTGGGGCATGATGCCGGTCGTGCCGTCCTTGCGCGGCACGAGCGACATCGGCGTCCATGCGGCGGCGTTCGACGGGGTTTTGTCGAACATGCCGCCCACCGCTTCGGCCATACGCACGCCGTCGCCAACGTTGGTCTGCGGTGTCGGCGAGAAGTGGCCGTGTCCGGCCTTGACGTGCGGGTAGGTTTGCTTGAGCCGCTCGCGGTCGTGCGGAAATCCGCCGCTGGCCAGCACCACACCGTAACGCGCCTTGACGTTGACCCGCTGGCCGTCGCGTTCGAGCACCGCGCCGGTGACGCGCTCCCCCTCCTGCAGTAACTGTACGGCAGGCGACGACAGCCATACCGGGATTGCCAGGTCGGCTGCCGATTTCGCGAGCCGCGCGGCCAGCGCATTGCCGTTGGTCAGCGTCATGCCTCGCCCGTACCTCATGACTTCAAGGAAATGCCTGGCCAGGCGTTTGGTGACATACCACGCGGACGTCAGCGATCGGGTTACCCGCATGAAGTGGACGATCTCCTTGCCGGAGCCGATCGTCACGCCGAACACCGTCAGTTCCGGCAGCACGGGGCCGAGGGTCTTGAGCAACGGGCCGAGTTCGCGGGCGTCGTACGGGCGCGTCACCATCGAGCGGCCGCCTTGCGCGGCGCCGGGCGCCTCGGCGTGGTAGTCCGGGAACGTGAGCGGCATGTCGAACTGGACCGCGGTCTTTGTCATGAAGAACTCGATTGCTTGGGGGCCGTTCGCCAGAAAGGCGCGAACGCGCGCCTCATCGAACCCGGCGCCGGCCTGGTTCCGGATGTAGGTCAGCGCCTGGTCCGGTAGTTCGTGATGGCCGTATGCCTTGCCCAGATGGGTGTTCGGCACCCAGAGCCAGCCGCCCGAGCGGGCTGTCGTGCCGCCGTAGTAGCTCGCCTTCTCGGCCACGATGACCTTTAGTCCCCGGCTGGCGGCAGTGATGGCCGCGGACATGCCGGCGACGCCTGATCCGATGATCAAGACGTCACATTTTTCCTGTTGCAGTGTAGACATCGACTTCTCCATTCAAGTGCGGGTGGTAGGGCAGCCAGTAGCGGTGCCACCATGCTTGCTAGATTAGTACTAGCGCGCTTGAAATTATCTACACGTTAACCCTGTGCTTATTCATTAGATAATGTCTAGTGCTATACTGCGCGCACTAACCATCTCATGGCAGGGACATACCGTGGACCAGACTGACCCGACCCCCGAGCGAGAACGCCGCGGCATCCAGTCGATTGAAGTGGGGGGGGAAATCCTGAAGGTGCTGGCATCCGAAGCCAGGCCGATGGCGCTACGCGATCTCGTGAAGGCGGCGAACATGCCGTCCGGCAAGATCCATCCGTATCTGGTGAGCTTTGGCAAGATCGGGCTGGTCGCCCAAGACCCGGTCACAGGTCACTACCTGCTTGGACCGATGGCCATCCAGCTAGGACTGACCAGCCTGCAGACGTTGAATCCGATCCGCGAGGCAACGCCGTTCGCAGAAGCGCTTTCGGAAGAAACGTCGCATGCGGTTGCACTCGCTGTCTGGGGAAACCTTGGGCCGGTCATCGTGCGGTTGATCGATGCGTCCTATCCCATCCATACGAATATCCGCACCGGCACGGTCATGTCGCTCGCCAATACGGCGACCGGCAGGGTTTTCTCGGCATTCCTGCCACGTCAGTTCACCGAAAAGCTATTGCTGGACGATCGCGTTCGGCTCGGCCCCGATATTGCGCATCCGCTGGACGCCGCAGTGGTCGAGGAAATGATCAAGGAAGCGCGGGCGCGCCACATGTCGCGCAGCATCAACCATCCCACGCCGGGGATCGTCGCCTTTTCTGCGCCGGTGTTTGATTACTCAGGAAACATTGCACTGACGATCACCATCATGGGACCGACCGGCACGGTCGATACCGATTGGGAAGGGCCAGTGGCAAAAGCATTGGATGCTTGTGCGCAGGCGGTTTCGAAGCGCCTCGGCCATAGGGGCTCGTAGGATTGCCGGGTGGCACCTCGCGCATCAACGACAGCTAATGCGTGGCGCCCCCGACCTCCCTGACATCCGCGGTGACTTCCAGCGCCGTGCCGATCATGATGTCGACAGCGCTTACCAGGGTATTGATGTCCATGCTCGGCGCTCCCGGGTGATGGGCGGCCATCTGGGGCAGATAGGGTACGTGAACGAACCCCCCGCGTAGCGCGGGCCGTTCCGTCGCGATGAAGTGGAGCAATGAATAGAAAATGGCGTTGCAATTGTAGGTGCCTGCGGACTGCGAGACCGAAGCGGGAATGCCTGATTCGCGCAACCGCTTGACCAGCGCCTTGATGGGAAGCGCGGAGAAGTAGGCGGCAGGGGCGCCGTCGATCACAGGCTCGTCCACGGGCTGCCTGCCGGCGTTGTCAGGAATGCGCGCGTCGACGATGTTGATCGCGATGCGTTCAATCGACACGTCGCTGCGCCCGCCTGCTTGTCCCAGGCACAGTACCAGCACCGGATTGACCTCTGCGATGGCGTCGCGAAGCGCCTGCCCGACCTTGGCAATGACGCAGGGGAGCTGGCGGGCCACAACGCGTGCGCCGCCAACCATGCGCCCATCAAAGGCGCGGGCGGCTTCCCACGAAGGATTCAACGATTCGCCGTCGAATGGCTCGATGCCGGTGACAAGTACGGTCTTCATTTGGGCGCGGTACAGAAGGTGAGTCGGAAGGTCGATCGTATAGACGGCAGCCGGATTCTTGAAATGGATATTCGATATCCGGTAAATTCATGCCATGAATCTGTCCCGCATCGACCTGAATCTTCTCGTGGCTTTCGAGGCGCTGTACCAGACGCGCAGCGTCACGCTAGCCGGCAAGCGCCTGAACCGTGCCCAGCCGTCGGTGAGCAATGCACTCACGCGGCTGCGAGTGCTTTTTGGGGATGACCTGTTTGTGCGTACCAATTCGGGAATGCAGCCCACCGAGCTGGCACACACCCTGATGCCGGGGATTTCCGCTGCACTCGACCACGTTCGTCAGGCCGTGGGCCAATCGATTGCATTTGACCCAGCTGAGCCGGCGGGGCGCGGGTTCACCATCGCGGCCACTGATTACGCGGACATCGTGCTGCTTCCGCACGTCATCGGCCGGCTCAGGCGGAAGGCGCCCGACATCGATTTGCGGATCATGGCGCTCGATCGATCCGCCATCTATGAACAGCTCGATGAAGGTACGGTTGACGTCGCCATCGGTGGACACCTCTCGGCGCCGAAGCGAATATTGCAAACGAAGTTATACGAGGAAGACTTCGTTTGTATCGCAAGCCGTTCGCATCCGCTGCTTGGCGCGCGCGGTCGGCGGCGCACTATCGATCTGGCAACCTATGTGCAATTGCCCCATGCACTGTTTGTTCCCGGCGATAGCGGTTCACGACGCGGGGTGGTGGATGGCAGGCTGGAGAAGTTGGGGTATCACCGGCGTGTGGCGGCGACGTTTGCGCATATCGTGGCGTTACCGCTTGCGGTCGCGCACAGCGATCTGGTGGCCACGGTTGCCAGGCGTGTGGCGCACCGTCTTGCTTGCGCCGAGGTCCAGATCCACGAAGTGCCCGAGGAACTTGCCGATACGGCATTCGACATCGAGCTGGTTCATCACCGAAGGGCTCAGGCCGATGCCGCTGCTGTGTGGCTCCGGCAGGAGATCCGGTCGGCGATCGTTGAGTTGCACTGAGAGGTGCTGAATTGCGCAATAGCCCGGCTCAGTATCGTCACAGGCTCCGCGCACAGGCCTTTCAGCCTTTACCGCTTCCCGTGTTGCTCGCCTTGGCTCGCGGCTTGCGCGGTGCCGGGGCGCGCGGTGCCGATGCGCGTGATGCCTCGCGCTCGGGTACCAGCGAGATGGCGTGCATGCCTTCCAGCCACGACAGCGCATCGACATAGGACAGGAACTGCTCCAGGTAGCCGGGCGATACCTCGCGCATCAGCGACAGCGAGCGATGCACCAGATGGTTGGTGTTCAGCGGCCCGGCCTTCTCGGGCACGCCCTCCTGCGATTGGCGCAGTTGCCGGTCCACGCTGACGCGGGCCCAGGTGTCGCGGAAGTAGTCGGCCAGTTCCGGTTCGGCGTGGTGGGCAGGGCGTGCGGCGGGTGCGGTGACTGCGGTCGGCGCCGTCGGCGCGGTGGGCACAGTCGGCACGGTGGGCGCGTGGCTCGTGGACACAGCGGGCGGGGGCGCGCGCCGGCCCAGGCGTGCGCTGAGCGCCGCGAGGTCGGCGAGGGCGTCGGTCGCGCAGGGCATCGTCTCGGACGATGTCTTGGGCGATGGCATCGCGTCCGGGTTGCGTGCCAGCGCTGCGCCATAATCCGCGACCAGTCGACCAATGCGCTCCTCCAGCAGTCGCCGCGCCTCACCGCTATAGTCGCAAGCGCGTCGCGCCAGCGCCTCGATAAAGCGGAAGCGGACCGGGTCCGCGCGGTCGGAGCCGCTGTCGCGCCAGCCGTCGAGCATGGCGCGCGGATCGCTTGGATCGCTTGGATCGAGCGGGGCGTGGCTATGCATGAGGTTTCGTGGCCCCGGCCGATACTCTCGGCACCGGTGCGATCTCCACACGCCGGTTCTTGGCCCGGCTTTCCTCGCTGGCGTTCGGTGCGACCGGCTGCTGCGAGCCGAACGCTGCCGAGAAGACCGAGGAAGGGGGCACCCCCGCGTCGATCAGCGAGCGGGTCACGGTCAGCGCGCGCTGGGCCGACAGTTCCAGGTTGTCGGCAAAGCGCCGGTTGCCTTCCCTGACCTGCTGGTCGTCGGTAAAGCCGCTGACCATCAGGATCTCGTCGCGCGCGCCAAGATAGGCCGATAGCGGTGCGGCAAGACTCTTGAGCAGCGTGCGGCCCTCCGGCTGCAACTGGTCGGAGTTCAGCGCGAACAGCACGTTGCCGCTGATGTTGATGCGCCCGTCCTTGAGCGTGACCCGGCCAGCCGCCAGCGGACCGGCCAGCGCCTGCTCCAGCGTCTGGCGCCGCTTGAGTTCCTCCTGCCGGTGCTTGACCTCGTTTTCAAGGCGGGCCGACAGTTCCATCTGCACGCCGATCACGCCCAGCAGCACCAGTACGAAGGCCCCGAGCATGACCGACATCAGGTCGCCGAACACCGCCCAGGCCGGGACGGTGGGCTCCACGCCGGCGTCGAAATCGTCCGTCATGTCGCCTCGGCGGCGCTAGCCTGTTGTGCGGAAAACTGCTGCAGGTTCTCCAGGATCTGCTTCTGCGACAGCATGCTCAGGTCGACCACTTCGCGGGCCTGCGCCACGTAGTAGGCCAGTTGCTCGTCGCTGCGCGTCATCGACTTGTCGAGCGCAGCCTCGATGCGGGCAAGGTGCTCAGCCAGCTTGTCGTTCGACGCGCTGAATTCCTGCACTGCCACGCCGAACGCCTCGCCCAGGCTTGCCACTTCGACTGCGCTGCCCGTGACTTGCGCGGCGATGCCGTCCAGCTTGCCGGTCTCTTGCGCCACCTGCTCGGTAAAGCGCGTGCCGACACGCTCCAGCAGATCTGCCGTGGTCGTGACCAGCCCATCGACGGCCGTGCGCTGCTCGGTGGAGGCGTGGTTCACGGCGTCGAGCAGGGTGCCCAAGGTTTGCAGCAGACGGCCGCGCTCTTCCAGCATGGCGTTGTCGCGCGCCATGCCGTCGGTGAGCTTCTGGCGCAGTTCGGCGATGACATCGGCGGCGGCCTTGGGCGCCTCGGTCGCAATCTGTGCGAGACGGGCGACCTCGGCGATGGTGCCGCTGGCTTGTTGCTGTGTGTGCGTGGCGATGTCTTGCGCGGTCTGGGTAAGGGCGTCGCGGATCTCGCGCTGGTGGTCGGCAGATTGCGTGCTTGCCTGTTGCCATTCCTCACGCATGGTGGCGGCCATGACGGCCAGCGTTTCGTGCCACGCGCTCAGGCGTTGTTCGTCGCGCGAGGCCAGCTCGGCTTGCAGCCCGGTTGCGGCCTGCAGCAGGCGGTCGATCTCGGTAACGGTGGCGGACGTATGGGCCTGCGAGTCGGCGGCGAT